>JALTMC010000812.1 GCA_027005175.1 Myxococcales bacterium | reverse complement strand
CTACCCTTGCTGTGGGTTCCATCACTTGCCTCATCCATCGACTCTCTCCTTCTTTTTTGGGTCCTTTTGAGACGAGAATGGGGTTTGGTGGTGGAGGAAGATGCGAGAGTGTCATGCCCAAGACAGTGGCATCATCCTCGCTGGTTTCGGTGTTTCCCGAAAGAGCCGGTTGGGCTATGAATGAGGGGAGGTGCCCCTGCAATGTGGCCTCTGGTGAGATGAAATCAAACGATGAATGGGGGTTTTCGGGAATGTCTTGTGGATCCTCTTTTGAGAGGGGGTGAGGGGTTTTTTCTGTCACTTCTTCTGTTTCTCTGAGGGCAGACGAAAGAGTTAACAACTCAGAGAGAATCGGGCTGAGTACCGTGTTCTCTGCGGTAGAAAATTGGAGTGAAGGTGAAGTGGCTGTGTTGGGTTTGCGTTCAAAGGCTCCACCCGTTTGGATCGATAGCTTTGTCTTTTCCTCAGAAGCGACAGCCTGAAGGGCGTGTTGAGATTGAGATTGTTGAGCAGGTCCCAAACGTATATCACCCACAGAGCCAACAGCTTGTTGGGATGGATGGGCCTTTGGTAGCTTGGATGGATGGACCTTGGGTGGTTTGCTCCCGTGTAATGTTGGGTCTTGCAGCAAGCTGTTGTGATGGAGCAGCTCATAGATGCGCAGGGGGATTCCTCGACTCACCCGGCGGATCATCTCGTATTCATTGTGTTGAGGAGGACGTCCAAGCATCTGCTCAATGTAGAGGCTCTCCTCTTCTTCGGAGAAGGGGAGCAGGTGGATGCTGTCAATTCCTGTTCGTTCTGGGAGTTGGAAAGTTGGAGAGTCTCCCCCTGGATTGTAGTTGAAGGAAACCACGGTATAAAGTGGTTTCTCTTTGTTCCCAAGCTGCTTTAATAACAGATAGTTTAAGATGCTTTGGGAAGCAGCATCCGCATTTTGAAAATCATCAATGATCCAGACTTGGCCTTCTGCTGAGAAGATCTGGCGAAGCAAGTCGTAGATACGTTCAGCCAAGTCGGAGATCGGATTGAGGAGAGTGGGGCGCGATTCAAGTGACATGGGTGCAGGTACAGGGAGTCCTGGAAGATACGATGCCAACACATGATAATTGGCCGACATATACTGACGCGGTTGAAGTCCTTCTAGGATGGGCTTGAGAAGGGTGGTGAGTGTGTTGTAGGGACGGGCTCTTGGGCGTAATCGATAGGTGTAGGTCCGGGGGCAGGCGCGTCGGGCATAGCGGGCGATCTCCTCCAATAGGAAGCTCTTTCCAATTCCTGGAATTCCATAGAAAACACTGACACCATTGGAGCGGTATTGGGTCAGTTGTTTCAGGCGCTCTCGGCATAGGATTAACTCTTCGTTGCGGCCAATCACCGCACTCTCATTGAGCATCACCTCATGTGTTTGATCCTCCTGAAGTAGGGTTGGAGGAACGGGAATATGTATGCCATCTTGCTGTTGGAATGTTGTGATCAGTGGAAACAGATCATTCCACAACTCTCGTGTGTTTCTGTAGCGTTGGTTTGGGTCTTTGGGGATACATTTGTGGATGAGCTTCGCGAGAGCTGGTGGGATTCCTGGAGCGATGTCTTGAATGGGAGCGGGGGCCTCATGCAAAACCGCCTGTATGAGTTGTTCGATGGAGCGGCCTTCCACCTTAACGGGGCGGCGGTCTGCCAAGATAGTATATAGAATGACACCGAGAGAGTAGAGGTCTGCGCGACCATCCATACGACTGCGTTCTACAATCTCAGGCGCGGCGTATCCCAGTGTTCCGAGAAAGCCAGCATGTGTGTATTGAAAGGTTCCTTTTTTTACTTCACGAGCCAACCCAAAGTCGGCAAGATAAGCAGCTTGAGCATCTTGCTTGAGCAAGACATTGGCTGGCTTTAAGTCCTGATGTACCACGCGATGACGATGTATATAGTCTAGCGCAGAGACGATTTGCCCTGCCAGAGGTAATACCCAGCGCAGCCTGTTTCTCACGGGGGTGCCGCGAAGATGTTCGCGAAAGAAAGTCCACAACGTCACGCCGGGAATGTAATCCATCACATAATAAGCATGGTCGCGCTCTTCACCGTAGTCGTGGACTTCGATTAAATGTGGATGTCGAAGGCGGGATAGCAGCCGAAACTCTCGATGAAATCGAGTGCCCCACCGGGGGTCTTCTTGCGAACTATAATGCAGTAACTTGAGAGCAGAGATCTCCCCCCTTGGTGTACGTACCTTGTACACCGTAGCCATCCCACCTCGACCGATCTCTTCGAGTACTTGGTAGGGGCCAATGTTGTCGATGTGCGTCTTTTTGACCAATGTTCCTCTTCACCTAGCACTGTCACTATCAAATGCAACAATCTCATCCTACAACTGTGCGGCATTGTTACACTGGTTTCACGATTTTGCAAGCCTTTCACATTGTTCGCTTCCTTCTTTTCCGATTCCACTTCCTTCACTTTTGTGGGTCTGAACATGCGGGACGTTTGGTACAGACTGACCTCTTTGCCCTGGACATGAGACACTGTAGATCCCCTGTTCAGACTTGATTTGTGTTCACCATTGAGACAAGCCTGAGCCTCAACATCCAACAACAACTTCCCCTTTCTTTGGGACTGTCGCAAATTCGCAACGACTCCAGAGAGTCTCACCATCCTACCCATCCAC
>JALTMC010000811.1 GCA_027005175.1 Myxococcales bacterium | reverse complement strand
AAACAAACAGACCAGAAGAGCCAGAAAGAAGAAACAGACCGAGAGGCGAGAGGAAGAGTGGAGTAAGCCAGTTGCGACCAATCCGGATGTGAGCTTCCAGTATACGCTGAGTCCAGCGAAGTTGGCTCGTTTTTTCTACCATGACTGTGAGCGGTATTTACGATTCCAAACGACACCGGAAGGCCATCGGGTGGAGTTGGGCATTCCCGAGACCAAGAGCGCGTATAACCCGGTCGCCCGGAAGCTTATGGAGCGAGGGTATGCCTGGGAAAACAAGAGTGTATCCTGGCTTCAAGAGCGCTGCAAGGTGTATATCGCAGCAGGAGAAGGGCAGCTCCATGAACGTACCCACACCGCCAAAGCGAGCCTTAATCTCCTTGCCAAGCTCACACCTGGAGAGGCGATTTACCAGCCAACGATACTTGTACCCGATAGCTTCCTCCAACGTTACCAGTTAGATCCGGAACAGCTCAACTTTCCAGCCTGCCGCCCCGATGTCTTGTTGGCCAGAGAGGGTGAAGATGGTGAAGTGATTGTGCGGGTTGTCGATATGAAGGCGAGTGATGCCCTGAAAACAAGTCACCGAATCCAGGCTGCGTTGTATGTGTTAATCTTAGAAGAGATCGTAAAGAATGAAGGGCTCAGCATCACCATCGATACCAAACAGGCAGGGATATGGTTGTATGAGCAGCCACTGCATACCTTGTTTCCTCTGAACATGAGCTGTCGCTTGCTTGATACGTTTTTGCGCTTCCGCCTACATGAGATATTGAGTAAGCCTCTGGAACAAGCTCCCTGGCACTTGCACTACCGATGTGAATGGTGTGACTTTTTTGTGCATTGTCGTCAGGAGGCCAAAGCCACACACGACGTATCCTTACTCCCCTACCTCTCCTCTGGAGGGCGTCAGTACTTGCGAGAAGCATGCTGGGAAGAAGAAGGTTCCATCCAATCTCTCAGTGACTTGGAGCAACTTCTACAACGTACCGATGCCAGTGAGATCCTTGAACAATGTGGTTCCTTACGTGGAAGAGAAGACCGTCTACAAAGCGCGGTCACCGCGTTGCAAACGCAGGAAGTCGTGCCCTATAATAGTGCCTCAACCTCCTTTCCGATCCACGAACATATCCGCATGGTCTTCTCTTTGCAGAGCGACCCTTTATCAGGACAGATCTATGCAGCGGGCTTTCGCAGGATGATGGGCAAGGATGTTTATGGAGATGGCAGCAACACAAAACTCTTTGTCGCAGACTCCCCCGAACAATGCACCACGGTCCGACGAGAGTTTGTGAGGGGGTTGTATCAAGAGTTGGAAAGCCTTCACCTGTTTAACCAAGAACAAACATGGACACAGAAAAAGACCTTGCAGTGCTATGTTTTTGATAGCTATGAAAGACGCCTCTTTAACAACCTATTGTTTGAAGGTCTGCGTGATCCTGTTATCGCAGAAACGGCACTGTCCCTGTTGTTTTACTTTCAGAGTGAAGCACTGGTGGAAGCAGAGCAACATCCAGACCAAGACATCCCCAACCCTGTTGTTGCGATCATTGAGGCCATTCACGATCTAGTAGCACTGCCCTACCCTCTCGTGATCCGACTGCAAGAGGCACTCGAAGCACTGCCATCTTCGAACTATCGCTATCATTATGAAGGCAATGACTTGCTTTGTTTTGAGTTGAGTAACGCATTAAAAAGCGACGCGATCTTTCTGGCCTGGGAGAATGAGAAAAAAGAAGCAACCGAATGGATCGAACAAGAGCTACAGAAGCGATTAATTGCGGCCAGCGTCGTGATCGATGGTTTGCGTGAACAGGTCCGTGGACACTTGATGATCTGGCCTCCCAAGTTTGAGCTACCCGATGCCATGTCATTTCAGCACCAAGAACTCTCCCGGCTGGCTTTTATTACCCGCTACGAATCATTTCTTGGAGCTATCCAGATCCGAGCTTCTCGGGCCAAACCTTATGAGACACGCATCAAAGAAGGAGTCAGCATCCCACTTCGTTATCTCGGTGGAGAGCGTTGGCAAGTTCTCTCCAAGCTTGACGCCATTGCGGTAGACACAGACAAGGGCCTGTTACAACGTTTGCTGGTGCCCAAGGGGATGAAGGGCGAACAGGCGCAAATGGCTTATGACGATTATTACCAAAAAAAGAATTGGGGTCCCCCCAAAGGTCTCGTTCGACTGGCCTCCCTTACGGAGTTTACGACAGACAAGGAAGGAAACTGGGTAGAAGAGCTGAAGCTTGATGTCAAAAAGCACCGTAGTCAGGAGGGATTTGAGCCTGGAGACGAAGTGGTACTTCATCCTCGATTTATCGACTTCATCTCCCACAAGGTCGTCAAACGACTCACCGAACTCGACACGGAGGATGATTGTGACTTCCTGCCTTTGCTCTGCAACCCTCAAGAGTTTGCACGCCCACTTGAAGTGGAGGAAGAAGAGACGGAGCGTGCACTGGAAGAAGCAAGCACCTCGGGTCTTACCACCAGTCAGTTTCATACTTTTCATCATATGCTTCACCATCGTCTAACCTTGTTATGGGGTCCTCCTGGTACAGGAAAAACTCACTTTCTGGCCCAAGCCGTTTGCTGTTTGTTGGCGGCTCGCAAGGCAGGACAACCTCCCCTTCGCATCGCAGTGACTGCATTTACTCATGCAGCG
>JALTMC010000810.1 GCA_027005175.1 Myxococcales bacterium | reverse complement strand
ATAGCCTATTCGTCGGCCCCAACGTTCATTCACACACCAGTAAATCAAGGGAAAGAGAAGGATATAACCCTCTTTGTCGCCAACCTTGGTGATGGCTTTCAGAAAAGCTGTGAGCCAGGGGGGATGCCAAGTTTGTAGGGTACGGATAAATTCTGTACCCCAAGGAACCAACGATTCCAACCAGGTAAACATATCTTTCCTTCTAATGGGTCATGAGTCGTGAATCACGGACCCCGAGTTTCGAGTGTTGTGATGTTTTGCGGTTGCTTTCCAATCGCGGAGAGCTTATCATACTGCGGTTTTCTTTGGTAATACATTGTTGTGAACCCAATGTTCTCTCTCTCGTTGAAAGAAGTATTGGTTTGAGGAGATAGATCGGATGGAACGTAATTTTTTAGAAGAGTGGCATTGGCGTCAAATCGTACAAGATGTGACAAAAGAGGATGAAGTTCGGGAGTATCTCAAAGCAGAGCCCCGCACTGTGTATGCCGGGTTTGACCCAACGGCAGATAGCTTGCATGTGGGCAGCTTGATGCCACTTTTGGCTTTGGCACGGCTCCAAAAAGCAGGACATCGCCCTGTTGTGTTGGTTGGTGGTGGCACTGGGTTGATTGGCGACCCCAGCGGCAAACAAGGTGAGCGAAGTCTCAATGAAGCTGACACCGTGGCGGAATGGAGCGAGTCTCTACGAGTTCAGATGAGTCGCTTTGTTGATTTTGACTGTGGCGATCTCTCTGCCAAGATGGTTAACAACTATGACTGGCTCGCAAAACTCAATACCATTGCGTTTCTGCGTGATATCGGAAAGAACTTCCCAGTCGGAGCCATGATGGGCAAAGAGTCTGTTCGTTCTCGCATCGAACGCGAGGGGGGTGGACTTTCCTATACTGAGTTTAGCTACATGATCCTTCAGGCTTATGACTTTCTTCAGCTGTATCGTGACCATGGCTGTACGATCCAGATCGGTGGAAGCGATCAGTGGGGGAATATCACAGCAGGGATCGAGCTGATTCGACGTCTGGAGAGCAGGTCCTCGTACGGCATTACATTGCCTTTGGTGATGAAGTCGGATGGTACGAAGTTTGGCAAAACAGAGGAAGGTACGATCTGGCTGGATGCCAACAAAACATCTCCTTACTCCATGTACCAGTTCTGGTTCAATGCGTCTGACTCGGATGTCGGTCGGTTCTTGCGTTACTTTACTTTCTTATCACAGGAAGAGATCTTGGCGCTCGATAAAGCTGCCGAAGAAGAGCCACACAAACGAGAAGCACAACGGCGACTGGCTGAGGAAGTGACGGCACTGGTTCATGGGAAAAAGGCTGTTGTTGAAGCAGAGCAAATCACCGAGGCTTTCTTTAAAAATAATATTCAAAGCTTAAGCAAGGATTTGTTGCTCCAGGTTCCGAGTCTGGGGATTGAGGGCGACGAGGTTAATGTTGTGGAGTTGTTGGTGCAGGCCGAGCTTGCTCCCTCAAAGGGTCAGGCCCGACGTCTTGTCAAAGGAGGAGGGGTTCAGGTGAACGGTGTGAAAATTACTGACGCTGACACTTCATTTTCTCGGAAAAACTCGTTGTTTGAACGGTTCTTGCTTGTCCGCAGAGGCAAAAAGAACTACCAGCTTACTGCCTGGAACTAACCTTATCTTTTGACGCCGTGAATCGAGACGCCGTGAATCGACAGAGTTAAAATTTGCCGTTGAACATCAGTCCCATTTGGACATTGCCATTGCGGTCATGGTTGATCCATGGAGCCCAGGATAGGCTGGGACCTTCCTTTTTATTGCGAGCGCGAACAATGGCCGCGATCCCCATGCCAGCAACAGAGAGTTGAAGGACGATATTGATAATGTTAAAGGCCAAGATGCCGGATGTGGGATCGGGGTTGAGGCCCGTAGAGTTTCCCAGGTCAAGGATCATGGAGACTGTGGCGGCAGCGGTTCCTAAGATGCCCCAGATTAGCCCTGTGACACCCCAACCCATGTAGACAGGTGCATTGTGATCATCGCCCGTCAATATCGACGCATGCGCGAGCAGCAAGACGATCCCTCCTGCCATGAATGGAGCACTCATGTAACTGCTGAAAAACCACGGCTCTCCCAAAGCCAGACTTTGGCTCATCACACCGAGTGTCGTTGTCTTTTTGATCTCTGAGCGCAGCAAGTATTTCTTGCTTAATTTGTCATAGGCTGAGGTCAGGTTGGGTTGCAAGTAGATCTGTTGGATCAGTTTTTTTTGTGATGTTGCGTTTGCTGTGGATAAAAAAGTTGGGTTCGCTTGCGCTGGACTGGCAAACCAAGCCAAACAACAAAGTGTTACGAGCCAGATCGTGGGTTGGGTCCATCGGAAGGGGGTCATCGAGTTTCTCTCCTTAGCCATCTTGTCACTGTAGCATCTTTGTGAAAGCCAGGTTTTCCACAGCAATCATCTTGTTGAGTTGGTTTGGGCAACGGTATCAAGTGTCCTGTGGTTTGTGGACTGACTTGGTCTGACATTGCGATGGGTGTCATGTTGTCGTAGTGGGGGGGAAATGTCAACTTTTCTTAAAAAGTCCAATGGTGCTTTCAGGAAGGCAGACTTGATTTGTAGTGGGGTAGAGCAAGGAAGTAAAGCAAAACGTTGGAGGGTTGGTCATAAGAAAGCGAAACCTCTACGAACACGTCACACTCAA
>JALTMC010000809.1 GCA_027005175.1 Myxococcales bacterium | reverse complement strand
GATCCCCAACAGGCTTATGCTCAGCAGCAAGCTTATGCTCAGCAGCAAGCTTATGCTCAGCAGCAAGCTTATGCTCAGCAGCAAGCTTATGCTCAGCAGCAAGCTTATCCCCAACAGCAACAGGCTTATGCTCAGCAACAGGCTTATGCTCAGCAACAGGCTTACGCTCAGCAACAAGTTTATGATCCGCTAGCACAGGCTCAGTCACAGGTTCCCGCATCTTCTCTATCAGAGGGTTGGGTCTCTTTGGACCCAGTGGAGCCTCAGCGTCGTGGTTCTTTTTGGGTATGGTTTTTTGGTATCTTGCTTTTGGGTGGTGGTTTTGTCACCATGACGATTCTAGATCAGCCACCCACCCAAAAGCTGCCGTCTCGACTTCAGCCCAAATCTCGGGAACTGTCAAAACAAGAGCTTGAACGTCGTCGTCGAATTCTGATGGGTGAGGACAAGGAAGTCCCGACCAAGTTCATACGTGTGTTGAGCTTGACTCGCAAGGGGCGCTGGACTTCTCTTGCATTGGCAGGAAAGAAAGACTGTCGGAGCTTGTATCTCACAGATGACAATGGTGCTTATTATGCAGAAGGCATCGTTCCTAAAACTGATAGAGACTACCTCCAACAAACACACCCGGACCAGCCCTTTAATCCGCAGCGGCTTGCTATTCCAAAAACTCCGGCGTATCGGTACTTTGTGGACAGCCCCGCTGGAGTATTCCTTATGGTTCGTACGCGAGTGGCACGTCAACAATGGATGTTGATTTACCCCTTGGTGGGGAACCCGTTACAGGCACCAAAGAGTGTGAAGCTTAAAGGAAAAAAAGCAAAAGCCGATGATGGACCGAGTTGTGGAGACTCTCGCCTCTCTGCTCATGTTTTGGGTAAGGATTTTGTGATGTTGGGTGATGGAAGTTGCAACCCTGCAGCAGAAACACTTGGGATCGAGCCCAAAGTGTGTATCCCCAACCTACCTCTTTCAAACTCTGGTAAAATTATGTACTGGCACAGCGGTAAGAAGGTCGCACCCCTTAGAGGAGTCGCTCAACTCGATCAGAAGCAAATCAAGATCTCCCGGCGTGGCCGCCTTCGAAGTGCCTCTAAACTTGGAAGATATTTACGAGAATCAACACCCCTTACAGCCAATTTATCTCGTGGGATGTGGGCGGCTGTGCGCCGCTCCACGGGTCAAGTTTGGACCGTCGATCGACGTCTAAGAGTCCGAGAACTGCCTTACCGTCTTGGACAAGAGGCACGAACAGCCATTCGAATACAACTTCAGGGAAAAACACTTCATGTCGTATACCCACAACGCGTTCTCAAATATCGTATAACCCGAAAACGTCTCACCTTAGAGAAAACATACCCTCTTGGTAAGAACGTAAACGTCAAACAAGCCGCATGGGGTCAAGAAGGAAAGATTCTACTTCTTTTGACCAAACAGCATACACTGTACCAGTTCTCTGAAGACCCCTAAACCACCATTTCCTGGGAGAGAATAGATGCACCCCCCCGAGCAACCTTCTGCCGTAGTAAAAACAATGTCAGCGAATCACTTGCAGCAACAGTTTCATGAGCTTAGCAATGCAGTTGAGATGTCTTTGCTTGTTGGTGAACTTCAACGTACAGGGCTGGAAACTCCCGATTTATTAACGACCTTGCGGGCGTTAGTACCCGGTGAGTGTTTAACGTTCAGCAGTTATCCTTCGAAAGATGAAGAAGATACGGCTGCGTTGTCATTTTGGCGTTGGAAAGCAGGAGTTCCCTTCCTTCATGGAACAGAAGAAGTTGATGCAGTGGGTTATCGAGCATTTTGTAGTGCTCCACGACGGATCAACAATACCATGGAAGAGTTGGCTCCCAACGAGATGGAGTTGGGACACACCTTTTGGAAAGAAGGTTCCCAAAGTGCGCTCTTGTTGCCCATGCAATTTCGTGGTGAGATCCACGGAGTACTTCACCTCTCAAGCGCACAGCCCATGGCATTCACAGAGCAACACTCCTCTCTGCTTCAGATCCTCGCGGATGGGCTGGCTCCGACGGTGGCGTTTCTTCAGACCGAAGCCTCCAGTACTCGTATGGCCCAACAACAAATAGAGCTGGCCAATGTTCAAGCTGATGCAAAACAAGAGATCGACGGTCTGCGCAGTCAGCTGGAAGAGGTCTTTCAAACCAATGAAATGCTCCAAGAGAGTCTCAATGCCAGCAGAGAAGAGCAAGAGCGCTTGCATCAACAGCTACTTCAAAGCCCCAACCTAGACACTTTTGCTGAGAATCTGAATATCGCTAAGCAAAGTTTATTGGAGACAGGCGAGGCGATGCGACAACTATTGTTGCATGTTTACAATGATGCCAGTGAGCTACAAAAGAAGGCCATGGGCCTTTATGATGAAAACCAGAGAATGCTACAGACCCACGCGGAGTTGGTGATGGATGCGGCCTCTGAAATGATTCCCCAAGCTCGCAGCCTCTCTGGAAACCTGGAAAGTCTGGAAGATCCGGCGTTTGGTAAGCTCCCTAGTCGTCAGATGCGCTTTGTCCGAGCCTCTCTAAAGTCGGGTCGATATATCAACCGACTCCTCTCACAGTTAAACGACTACAGCCGGGGACTTACCAGTCAAATCGAGTTGGCACCCGAACGCCTTGCGCTGCCTCCCATGTTTGATCAGATACAGGGGCAGTTTTTAACC
>JALTMC010000808.1 GCA_027005175.1 Myxococcales bacterium | reverse complement strand
AGGGTCCTGAAGTGCCGTAACGGTCCTCCAAATGGAGCAGGAGTGCTCCGTTTCACTAAGGAGGTTCGGCACATTGTGGGTTTGTTGGAAACTTCAGCCCCACGAATATTGGAGCATTGCTTTTTTACGTGGCATGTATCTTGCTAGGGCCGAGGACGTTGTCATGCATCAGAGGCTCTATGGATTTGAATCGTAGGTGGTTTTTGTTTTCTTTGTGTTGGATGGAAGTGTGATGAGGACTGGTTACAAAGTGATGGGCTATCGACTCATGAAAACAGAAAGCGCTGTGCGTTTGCAATCGATGGTTGTAGAAGACCGTTAGGTTGATGATTCCGGTGAATTGGATTTGATGATGGAGGATGGTATGCAACGAAGAGATCGCTTTGCTATGACAGGAGTGTTTCACCCTCGCGGTGTGAAGCAGGATAAATTCAGTCATACAGGAGTGTTTCATCCTGGAGTCTCTGACGGTGTTGGGTATATCCCGCCTGCAGATGAAGTCTCTGTCTCTCAGATCTTGGAAGCATCAGATCTTCCCGTTTTGCAAGACCCGATGAGTTTGATCGATGAAGTGTTGATTTCAGTGATGAAGACAGAGCGACACGAGATGGTCTTTGATGAGAGTTTGCTTCCCTCTGATACCCATCCTTCCCTGATGTTTGGGGAAGAGCCCTCTGTGGGTCATTCTGTAGAAGAGCTTGAAGCGCGGCCCAATCCCCGATGGTTGGTTGCTCCTTCAGACTCTGGCGTTCATCATCCCAACCACACGCTTGCATTATGTAGCACACGACGCGCAGTTGCTATTCCGGAACCTTCCCAAAAACGTACGACTGCACAATTGAGAGCTTGGACCCAAGGAGGTTCAACGGCTGTTGCGCTTGAGGGAGCCGCTCCGTCATCCAGAGAGGAACTCTCTCCTTCCCAAGGTGAGGTCTCTATCAATGCAGTGGTTGTCTCTTCTCAGGCTCCTTTGGAGATGAAGGCCGTTGAGCCAGAGGCTGAAGAGCACCAAGTCTCTGAGCGAGAAATTGCGGGATCTTGGAGAGATTTTTCATACAACCCTGTGACTCTTTATCAAAAGATCTCCATCGCGTTGCTCGCATTGATTCTTGTGGTTGAAGTGGTTCGCTTGTTGATGAGCCCCTGACTTGTTGATAGATTGTTTACATGAAGTGTCAGTATGTGCAACCATGTGTCTTCCTCAGTTTTGTTTGGGGATTGATCGATCGATGCACTGTTTCACTCCGTGTGGGGCTTTTGCCCTTGTAAGACAAAGAGGTCATGATGTCTGAAGTTCATTTACTCGAACATCCACTCATTCAACACAAGCTGACTCACATGCGTAAAAAAGGGACGAGCACTGCGGGATTTCGTAGGCTTTTGTCTGAGATTAGTTTGTTGATGGGGTATGAAGTTACTCGCGATATGTCGGTGGAGTACCTTGATATCGATACCCCTCTGGCAGAGATGCGAGCCCCGATTCTGGTGGGAAAGAAAATCGCTTTGATTTCCGTTCTGCGTGCAGGGCAGGGCCTTTTAGAGGGGTTGCTTGAATTGATTCCCCTTGCGAAAGTTGGCCATGTTGGGCTCTATCGGGACCCTGTGACTTTGGATGCGATTGAGTACTATTTCAAGCTTCCAGAGCAAATGAGTGATCGGGATTGTCTTGTGGTTGATCCGATGCTGGCGACGGGACACTCCGCGACAGCAGCGGTCGAACGCATCAAGGAAACCAACCCCAAGTCGATCAAGTTCCTGTGCTTGTTGGCTGCTCCTCCGGGGATTCAGTATTTCCATGAACAACACCCAGATGTTCCACTTTACACTGCTGCGATTGATCCTGAACTCAATGAAAAAGGCTATATCGTTCCAGGTCTGGGTGATGCGGGTGATCGTCTCTATGGAACTGCCTGACCATGGCTGTGTCAGAGGGTGAATACTACAGGACAAAGTCCGGGATGATGGTTTGGAGTTGGCAGGGACACGTCTAGGCTTGAATCTACAGGGCAAAGTCCGGGACGATGGTTTGGAGTTGGCTAGGACACATCTAGGCTTCGAGCAGGTTTCTAGCCTGCTTGAATCTACAGGACAAAGTCCGGGATGATGGTTTGGAGTTGGCTAGGAGACATCTAGGTTTCGAGCAGGTTTCTAGCCTGCTTGAATCTACAGGACGAGGTCTGGGTGGGGGAGGACCTCAACCCCAGTGTTTTGCATACCACTCTTGAAAGTGCTCAACAATCTCTGGCAGAGGCTGGAAGTAGGTTGAGGCGAATTGTGTTGTCTTACGTCCGATCTCGCTTAAATCACGCATGGTTCGGTCGCGGTGGTGCTCTTCGATAAGCTGCTTTGACAACAAAAAATCAAGCCAGGCTGGAAGGTATTCAAGCATCGCAAAAGCTCGCAGGTGAAGGAAGCCCGAGAACCTCCCAAAGCGGTCCGCCAAAAAACGCTCTAGGGTTGTCTGGTCTGGACATAGCTTGTGAGGTTTGATCTTTTTTTTGTTTTTTTTGGGTTTGTGGTTTTCCATCTTCTGTGCAGAAAAAGGTGATAGGCTCTCTGCATCAGAGCGATGTTTGAGGTTTCCATCTGCACGTGCCAAGATGTATCTTTCGAGGCATTGTCGGGCCAACTCTGCTTTGGTCCAGGAGACATTTTCGATTTGATGGAGATCGTGAAGGAACTCGAAGGTGAGGGCCATCCATCGCTTGCGTGCTGGATCTTCGGCAAGCTGGAATCCTATACCTTCGCCGTCATCGATGTTTTCATCAGAGTAATTGTCCCAGATCATGCTCAGACGTTCTCTGCGGTTCTTGAACGTGAAATCCTTCTTTTGCCAAGGGGTATGGCTCTGACCTAGCAAGTGCAAGAATGATGTCTCAAGCGTTTCCAGATCCACTTCTCTCTCGGGCTCCTCAACATAGTTGCGGAGGCGATTTAATACCTTGGCATCGTTGATCGAAAACTCCCCTTCAGGACACTCTTGGCTGTACTCCAGAAGCTCAAGGGTAAATGTTGTTTCTAGAAAGCGTTCGCTTTGCCAAGATTGGAGTGCGTCCTTGTATCCAGTGTCTGCCCAGGCTTTCCGACGAGCTTCGACGGAAAGGCCAAGGTGTCCAAAATAAGCGAGCCAGGACAAGACTTGAAGAAATTCATCGGGATCAGACTCTGCTTGCTCTGCCAAGGAAAGTGCTAGCTCCCTCTCTCCTTGTTGCAAGCGAAGCACAATGTCAGGCGTTAAACCGACTGACATGGGAGTCGGTATCAGTGTCAAACCTGTCGAGAACTCGGTAGACAGCTCTTGTTCTGAGTTCTTCAACATTCGCTGGAGAGGGATTGTCTCTTCTGGCGGAGTTGTCGTAGTGGTGTTTCTTTCGGGCTGTACTCGCCTTTGCTCTTTTTCCTGTTGCAAACAGCACTTCTTATATTTTTTTCCGCTGCCACATTGGCAGGGGGCATTTCGGCTGACTTTCATTCACAAACCTCAAGGTTTTTCCGTTCATCGTTTTCAGAGGCTTGGCCGATAGGAATGGCGACTCAATAAGTTGAACCAATGCGTTGGGGAAAAAAACGAATGTGCTCGTGGATGCGATTTGAAATGTTCAAGTTCGCAAATCGCTGTTCTTATCAATGTTTGAGCTTGTCCATCCTTTTAAAAATGATGAAATAGTTTTGTTTGAGTTGTGGCATCGCGATTTTGCGCTCGATCATAAATCCATTGTGAGTAATTTGCGTCGTTACTTGTTCTTGGTTGTATTTGACGTGATTCAGTATCCAGGTCTTTGTGACTCCTGGAATACGACGAAAATCGATGATCACCAAGCGTCCATTTGGACGCAGTATCCGGTGGATATCTTTCAGCATTGCTCGATACTGACCAAAGTGATGGTAGGTATCACAAACAAAGGCATAGTCCACTGAATTGCTCGGTAGCCGGGTTGATGTTGTTGTGCTGAATACGACCTTTACCCGACGATATTTCTTTTTCTTTACTTGCTTCTTGAGATAGCGGACGAAGGCTGGTGATATCTCGACCGCATAGAACATGCCTGTCTTTCCAACAGCGTCGATGAAGAGCTTCATAAATACACCCGTGCCTGCGCCGATATCAGCTACTGCTTGCCCTGGTTTAATGCCTATTTTTTTGACGATCTCTCGACGATAACGAAAAACATCCCGACCATGGCGCTCGAACTTACGTTTCCACGACAATGCGCTTACGTTGGGATTCGTAAATCGGTCATTGATATCTTCCGACTTTTTCTGCTTTTCAGGCCCTGCCACCTTCGCAGGAGCCGGAACCTTCGCAGGAGCCGGAACCTTCGCAGGAGCCGGAACCTTCGCAGGAGTTGTTGTTGGTCTTGTTTTTGGTACTTTTGAGTTTTTTGGTGCTTTTGCGTAACTTATTTTGTGGTAGCAAACTCCAAAAGCGAACGAGCTTACCAAGGTTGATAGTGCCAGGAAGTGAGCTGAGCGGGCCATTGACATCTTGTTTTTCCTCGGTTTTGAATGGAAGTGGTGAGAGGGGCTTCCTTTGGAACAATGAGCAGTATCTTACTTTGCAATGGTCTCGAACTCAAGAAGGGTCGCTCAACGTTTGGGTTTCAGCTTCTTAGAATACCGATCCATCTCGAAGTACGAGGAGGGGGCAGATGCATAATAGGTTCGCCCCTACAACACAAAACCGATATCATGCCATCGAATAAACATGCAGGGCCGAACCTGTGTGTTGACTCGTTACCTATGCGGGGTTTTCGCTTCTTAGAATACCGTTCCATCTCGAAGCAGTTGGAGAGGAGGGCTACCGTCAGGTCGCTTTTGTTTGGCTGCGATACGGCCAGCGCTCCAGGTTCCACCTTGGAGGACTTTGGCGAGTGGAAAGCGCTCCTCCGAAAGTCCGAGTTGTTGGCGTACGGCATCTCCAATACGATCGAGCAATGCGATGGTAAGTGCTCTCCACTCCACAACCAGCTCGGCATCCGTTGGGTGCTCTACATTGGTTTGCTGTGGGTCACGAAGGGATAGGACTCCCAAGTCCATAAACAAACCACCATTGCGGTACTCAGCCAATCCTGTGAGGGCGTTGAGGTCAGTGACCTCAATACCTGCAAACTCAAGGGGCTCCAACATCGAATAGGTCAGCCATTGAGATAGCTTGTGGAAAGGGATGTAGCCTTCGCTTAAGCCGGAGTTTGGGGATTTGGAGTGTCGCCATACATCGCCTAGGTTGCTACGATTGATGGTGTAGCGACCTGGCCAGATGTCGCCAAGATGTTCGAGGATCGCAGCCAGAATTGTGGAGGCAGGCAGTTTTTGTTGGACAACTTGTTCCCACAGGTTGTCAAACAAGCCTCCAGGGCGCCCTGTTTGTGCGAAGGCTTTGGGATGTTCTTGAATACTCTTTCCCAGAGATTGGAGTAGGGCAGCGCGTCCCTCCAAGCCTACCATCGGGTTGGTCGTGGAGACTTGCATTCCCTGGGCGATCTTCTCGGCAGACAACTGACACAAGATCTCGGCATCAACTCGACAGGGGGCATCCTTATGGGCTGAAAACAGACCATCCTGAAACATGTGATAGCTTGCGACAGCCAGTCCCTCGGAGCGACTGTAGGTGTCCTCGGTTCCAGGCTCTGTATAGGACCATTCAGGTCCTGCCCCTGCATCGAGAAGAACGCTGACAATGATCAAGTCATACCATGCTCTGCCCTGGGCTTGGGGAGAGAGGTCAGCCCACTGGTCTTGTAGGGCTCTGGCTCTCGGTTTGCCTCCTGCGTCAAAGTGGCGGATGCGGCTGTGGTATGGGATCTCCAGGGTAGGGTAATTCGCCTGGATATGTCGGGTGACAAAGGCAACAACATGGTCCCATTGCTCCGGGTGAAATTGCCAGTGTGTTAGGGCATCCTGTTCGGCGAGTTGGAGTAAGTGGTGTGCGTTTGCACGGATAGTTTGAGGGGAGCGCAGGTGTGCAATCGCTTGTTGTTCTGGAGTCATCTTCGAAGCCATCCTGACAGAGAGGGGGAGTTACTCTGTTTTGTTTGTTTTGTTTGTTTTGTCTGTTTTGTCTTCCCAGTGGCGCCCTCGTGTGGAGCGAAGCTCTACAGAGTCGGGGATGCGGCCGTCAGTGAAGTAACCAGCGGCTTTTTTGGCTTGCATTTCGACCTGTGCATCGGGTGGAATCATATCGTCGGGGATGGTGACACGTTTGTCGATCGAAATACCGGAGCGAACCACCGCATCGTATTTCATATTGCTCATCGACACGAACTCTTGGATCCGTGTGATACCGAGCCAGTGGAGCACATCTGGCATTAGCTCCTGAAATCGAACATCCTGAACTCCAGCGACACATTCTGTTCGTTCGAAGTAGTTTTTTGCGGTGTCTCCGCCTTCTTGGCGTTTGCGAGCATTGTATACCAGGAACTTAGTGACCTCTCCGAGAGCGCGACCTTCTTTGCGGAAGTAGGCGATCACGCCTGCTCCACCTTTTTGTGCGGTTTCAACACAAGAGGTGATGCCATAGACAAGATAGGGGCGACATGTACAGATATCGGAGCCGAATACATCGGAGCCGTTGCATTCGTCGTGGACTCGAACGGTAAGAGGTACGGTTGGGTCGGGGATGGTCTCCAGATCTCCAAAGAGGTAGAGAGTGACACCACCAATCGGAGGCAGCAACACATTGAGGTCAGGTCGAGTGACCAATTCAGGGAACATCCCACCTGTGTGTTCAAACAATATCCTTCGAAGTTCGCTGAGTTCTACACCGAAACGCTCGGCTATTCCCGGTAAATACCATACAGGCTCAATGGCTGCCTTTGTGATAATGATATCACCACTCTCTAGCAACACTTTGCCATCGGGTTTGAGGGTTCCTTCCTTGATGGCAAATTGAAGCTCGGGAAGTTGCATCTGGGCTTTTGTGATGGCGATGCTTGGGCGGATATCGTATCCGGCTTTCAGCTCCTCGGAAAACACCTCTGCGATCTGATGACCAAAGGGGTCCAGTGAGACGATGCTCTTGGGGTTGAACCACTGTTGGTGAGGTCCAATGATGGTGGTAGGTCTTGTATTGGTCAGGTCGGGCCTATGTTCTGGATCCAAGGCTCCACTGGCGATGGCAAGAGCTAGATATATGGAGTAGGAGCCGGAATGTGTTCCAATGGCGTTGCGTTTGTCTGGGTCTGTCGTTGACCCAATGATCGGGCCTCTCGCTTGTGCGGTCTTTGCACCCCACTGGATGGGGACGGATGTCTTGTTTCGACCCGAGGGATGGGACGTCAATACAATATGTCGTCGGCGGCGTTTTTTGTTCTCAGTTGCAGTGGCATTCTCTTCTGCCATAGGAGGCTCCATTTCTTTACTTCTCTATCTGTGAGGTGCTCTATCCTGTAGATACTTTGAGCAGTAGGAAAGGTATCAACCATAGCAGATCCAGTCAAGTTCATGCAAAGAATGGACGAATGTCCTCTTGCTTTCCGCACTACCATCGAACCGTGTAGTTGTGGTATACCATGGCTGGACTTATGCATGGCTGCCCCGTAACGGCTTTGTATGACTTGAGGTTATTTATGCGATTGCTCGGTCGTCTGTATGGGAAGATTCTATGGAGCGGGGGGTTGGTTGTTCTGTTGTGTTCCTTCTTTTACGGAACGCTTGGCTGGACGCAACCACCAAAACCCTCTGGACCGCAAAACATAGTATGGGGAGAGAAAGATCCTCCGATGCCCCACTTTGCGCCACGTACTCAACGTCGGAGGAATCGTTCTTTAAGTGACCGAAATAAAATACAAAAGTGGACTCGCAAGGTCCGCTTGCCCAGGACCTCTTTTAAGTCTTTGCCCAAGGCTAAATCTCGTAAACGCTTTCGATTTGACGTGTTTAAAGCGAAGAGATTTCGGCGTTTTTTTCGGGGGAGCCGCAAGACGCAGCTCCTTTTTCAAACAGACAAACATGTGTATCGACCCGGTGAGACGGTTTGGGGGCGAGTTGTTGAGATTCAGGTGCAAGGGAACCGTCTTTTCAAGCCGGAGCAAAGAGCTGTTGTGCGACTGACAGGCCCTCGTGGGAAGGTCTTGCAACGTTTGCGCGTTGGAGTGAAGAGCGGTCATGCGAGCTTCCGATTTTTTCTTCCCTCGAAGGCAAAGACGGGTATCTATCGTATCCAATACTACAACTTATTTACCCGACAGCGACAACAGTATCCTCTTTATGTGGAGGTTCCTGGTTTGTATCGTCAGTCACACGATGTTGTATTCTTGAAGGAGAGTTACGGACCTGGTGAAACTGTTCAGGCGATCATGCGATTGCGTTCCAGAAAGGGAAGCAGGGTTCGTGAATCCTTCTCTGTGATTGTTCGGTTGGGGGGGCAACTCCTCCGACGCTGGAGCGTTGTTACGAATCGTCAAGGTGAAGCCTGGATTCATTTTACCTTGCCATCGAAAACCAAAGGTGCAAGTGGTGTTTTGATGGTGCGAGGCGAGAGTCGGGGTGAGATTGTTTCCATGGTTCGGAAGATCCCATTGTTGTGGGATAAGGTTCGTGTTGGCCTGTTTCCAGAGGGAGGCTCCTCTGTGGTGGGGTTTCCTTCTCGTGTTTACTTTGCTGTGCGAAGAGGACCAGAACATCTCCCTCTGAATATTCAGGGTGTTGTAGAGGACCAAAAGGGGAGAACAGTGGTTCAGGTTCACTCCTCTCTGCGAGGGATGGGACGCTTCCTTTATACTCCCAAGCCCAAACAACGTTACCGACTGCGAATAACAAAACCCGCCGGGCTTCAACGCACCTTTCCCCTGCCGCAGGCTGTGAGTCGGGGCTTGGTCATGCAACTTGTTGACGATTTTCATTCACGCAAAAAAAGCCTTCGTGTTGTCGTTCACAGCTCTCGTTCCCAACGTGTCGCTGTTGTTGCATCACAGGATGAAAGAATACTTGCTCATCGTCTCTTTTCCCTACGCCGGGGAGGGCAGCTCTTGATGCTGCCTCTCACCCAAGAACAACGGGGGATTGTACGAGTTACGATCTTTGACTTGTGGTACAAAAAGCCTCTGGCTGAGCGTCTTCTCTTTCGAAAACGCAAGACCGGTTTGCGTATTAAAGTAATCTCAGCTTAGCGAAGGTATGGTGTGCGAAGTCGTGTGCGATTGCGAGTCAAGGTGACGGATTCAAAGGGAAAACCTGTATCTGGTGCTCATCTGGGTGTGACAGTGGTGGATGAGAAGCAGGACTCTGTAAGCTTGTCGGCAGGCTGGCTCGCTCAACGATATCTCAACTCTTCCGAGTTAACAGGACTTGTTTATAAACCCAACTTCTATTTTCGTTGGGATGAGCCCAATGCTGCCTTGGGTTTGGAGCTTGTGATGGGGACACATGGGTGGCGTGGGTTCTCCTGGAAAAAAGTCTGGAGTGGTCGTTCGCCTGTTGCTGCTTTGACGGTGGAAGCAAAAAAACGCAGGCATTGGCGGAGCATTGCAGCGACAACCTCAAATGAGTTTGCTCATCTCTCTCGGCCTTGGGCCTCGCAGTGGAAGAAAGTGCGAGAGACCCAAAAAAAGAATGATCTGGATGGGGATGGGGTACCCAACGTATATGACCGATGTGCTCGGACTTTTGGTTTTTGGAAACGATGGGGTTGCCCTTTGGGAGACAAGGATAAGGATGGCATTCCCGATGAGGCAGATGTTTGTCCTCAAGTGCGAGGCTTGTTGCAATATGAAGGATGTCCTTCTCCTTTAATGGTTGAAAAGAAGCCCAATCGAATGGGGATCTTTCACAAAGTATTCTTTGCACCGGGTCTGGTTGTTCCACGAAAACAAGATAAGCCGGTGTTGCTTAAAATTGCCTCGTTGATGAAGCAGTTTCCAGAATTAACCATTCAGTTGGAAGGATATACAGACAAAAAAGAGAACTCCCGCAAGGCCAAAACATTGGGCCTGGAGCGTGCAGAGTATGTGCGAAAATTTCTTGTGAAGCAGGGGATTGGGGCCCCTCGATTGCGTGTGAAAGGGTATGCGGGGAAACATCCTTCTGTGAAGGAGCCTGATAGTCGTTCGCAATACAAAAACAGGCGAGTGGAGTTTCGTGTCACCACCTGGCTTTCTCGTCCCTGGTGGTGGTCTGTTGCGACCACTCGTGTCTTTCCTGTTAAGTTTTTTGGGAGTCGGAATCGAAATTTGCGAGATCGACGCAGTACGGTGTATTGGAATCCTCATTGGGTGACTGATGCAAAGGGTGTGGCTCGTACGTCTTTTTACCTGAGTAGCAATCTCTCCACATTTCAAGCTGATCTGCATAGTTTTCCGAAAAGTAATTCCCTGAATTGCCACCGGGAATTACTCCAAGCATCTCTGCAGAACTGTCTGTGAATGTCGTAATCATTCTCCAGCTACTTCCTGCCTGAAACGGT
>JALTMC010000807.1:9198-10450 GCA_027005175.1 Myxococcales bacterium | reverse complement strand
CATATGTTCAGTGCGGAATGTCGGCTATGAAGGGGAGGACATTCATATCCCCCACAAAAAGCCGCGCAAAAGCAAAAACAATCCAAACCCAGAATTGCTACCTGAACAAAAAAAAGAAAATCGAGTTCTGAGTCAAGTACGTGTTCTTGTAGAGCATGCCATTGGTGGAATGAAGAGGTTTCAGACTCTGGTTCAAGCTTTTCGAAATCGGAAGGACAACTTTGTTGATGAAGTTGTGGGATTCGCTGCCCCCATGTACATTTGTAGCGAGATTTTGGGAAGAGGCAATAGAGACACAATACACTCTATCGTTGTCAGAAAAGAACCGCCAATGAACGCCTATAGGCGCAAATAAATGAAGCGATATTCTTTTTGCCTATATGTGTTCATATGCGTCTATTCGCGGTTCTTCTTTTCAAAGGAAACTTTCATTGCCTATCTCTGAGTTACTCTTTTCATAGCATTCACTGTACAGCCTAAAAGTACTAGCTTTGGTTTCTAAACTGTTCTGCATTTCTATATCTACAAAAGACAATTTTTGAGCCATATGATTGTGTTTTATAGCATTGATGATGCTATCTGTGACAAATCTCCTTCAACCGACAAGAAATGTCAGAAAAAGAACTGTTTGCTGCAAGACATACTAGATTCAGAGGGAACCATTTAGAATTATTGAGCGAGGCAGTGATTCCAGTCTCTCCACCTGTAGATGATTTGTATTGATTTTTTATTACGACACGGCTTTAATAATCTTGAAGAACCCTTGGTCTGGACTCGTATTCAATACGCATGGCTGGAGCATTTTAAGACCGGTGGCCTGCGAAGCGACGAGCCACCTTGGATCAATGTTGTGGTTGGCATCCTAAACATGGCTTTTTCTGGCCGGGCTTGCACTGGCCAACTTGACAGATACCAACGGGGCCGCCTGGAAGCAAGCAACGCGTGAACATCTTTTTGCATGTTTGGGGGATTGCTTGTGTCTTGCAACCCTCACAGCTTTGTAAGTAGATACCAAGGAATAGAGCGATGAAGAGGGTCTTTCTTGTTTTGGTAAACATGCTGGATCCAATCTTTGCTTGAGATGTGGTGATGGCCTGAAAGTGTACGGAGCGAGATGCTTTGTGGTGAAACTCTTGCCTTTCTGTTGAGATTTTTCTCTTGTCAGAGTATAAGTCTGGAACGCGAGGTTATGTATTTTTTTTTCTGGAGGTTCAGTATGTTTGGTGACTTGAGCACAATTTTGACCATTCCG
>JALTMC010000807.1:0-9188 GCA_027005175.1 Myxococcales bacterium | reverse complement strand
ACTGCAAGCTGTACTGGGCTTTGACAATCTGCTCTATGTCTCTATTGAATCGAGGCGTGTGCAGGAAGAAAAGCAGGCTTATGTTCGGCATCTGGGGATTGGCCTCGCCATTTTCTTGCGTGTCTTGCTGCTGTTTGTGATTCTCTCTGCTGTAAAATATCTTCAAGACCCCATTTTCTCTCTGAATCTGGGGAAAACTGCACAGGGTAAGTTTAATATTCACAGTCTCATTGTGTTGTTTGGTGGTGGTTTCATTATTTATACGGCGATCAAGGAGATCTTTCATCTTATCTCTGTGACAGAGTTTAAGGATGAGGGCAGTAATGAAGAACGAACTGTCGTAAGTGCTGTGGTTTGGATCGTCCTGATGAACCTCGTCTTTTCGTTTGACTCTATCTTGAGTGCGATGGCTCTCACAAAGAATTTTTGGGTCATGGCTATTGCGATTGTTGTGAGCGGGGTGATGATGATCGTGCTGGCGGATGGTGTCTCTGCGTTTCTCAAAAAGAATCGAATGTATGAGGTCTTGGGCCTCTTTGTGTTGTTCATTGTAGGCATTATGTTGGTCTCAGAAGGGGGGCATCTGGCACATCTGAAATTCTTTGGCTATCCCATTGAGCCGATGACGAAGAGTACATTCTACTTTGTGCTTGCTGTCCTTGTGATTGTGGATGTTGTGCAGGGCAAATACCAAAAGAAGCTGTTGGCACAAGAAGGAAAAATGGCCGCCTGACGAATTTGTTCCGGTGCGTCGAGGAGATTGGAGCGATGTGGCTGGAATGAACGGAGTTGAAAGGGCGACCACGCCTGAGGCTTGTTCCTCTCGAACGATTGGAACGATATGACTGGAATAAACGGAGTTGAAAGAGTTCGATGTATTATTTTTTGGGTCCGAAAAGTGAGCAGAGAGCATTTCTGGAAGAGGTGTTTTCTTTGGTTTTTAACGACCATGCTTTCTGGAGGCGTAACTTTCACCCGAAGGACCCACCGGTACTCTCTTACCAAGAACTTCAACACGATAAGTCTATCGAGTTCAAGGAGACTTTTTATCAGGAGTTGTTCTCCTTAATCTCCGATCTCAAGTTGGATGTTCCTTTCTTTTCCCCGCGTTATATGGCTCATATTATCTCCGAGCCATCGCTGCCTGGCTTAGTCGCTTATATGGCGACAATGTTCTACAATCCCAACAATGTCAGCCATGAGGCATCCCCTGTTACGATTAAGTATGAATTGGAGGTGGGGAAGCAGCTCGCTGTGATGTTTGGATTTGACCCTTCACGAAGTTTTGGTCATTTAACGTCGGGGGGTACGGTTGCCAATTATGAATCTCTTTGGATCAACAAAGCGGCCAAGTTTTTGCCACTCTCGGTCTTGTGGGCCTGTGAAGAAGTCGGGCTCCCTCTGCCTGAAGGGCTGCCGGAGCGCTACTGGGAGCTGATGAATCTTCCTCTTGAGCAGCTTGAAGAGATCTGGTCTTCCTTCTCTCTTGGGATGATTGAGCATGGACATGAGCCTTTTTCGATGGTGCGGAGGCTGTCTCCTGCTGGGATGGGTGAGCGTACATTTTGGAGAACAGTATCCTCGCGTTGGGGGGAGAAGTCCCAGGAGCCAGTTGTGTTGCTTCCAGAGACGGCTCACTATTCGTGGAAACGAGCCGCCTCTGTTTTTGGTATCGGGCATCAGTGTTTTCTTAAAATCCCAGTGGATCGCTCTTTTGGTATGTGTCCCGATGCTTATGAGCGAGAGCTGAGACGCTGTCGAGAAAAACAAATCCCCATTCTTCAGACTGTGTCAGTGGTGGGTACGACGGAGTTTGGGAGTGTCGATCCGCTCGACTCTCTTGTTAAGGCTCGGGACGCCGCTGCCCAAGAAGGCTTGTATTCTCCGATTCACGTGGATGCGGCATTTGGTGGATATTTTATTACGATGTTTCAAGAGGGGAAGCAATCTCTTGATGAGAAGAGAGTGGCTTTTCAAACGCAACCTCGAATGCAAGAGATTGCGAATGTCTTTCAAGCGATGCAGCACTGTGACTCGGTGACTGTTGATCCTCATAAAATGGGCTATGCTCCCTATGGTGCGGGGGCTTTTGTTTTGAAGAATGGATTTCTCAAGAGCTTTGTTTCAGAGTCTGCTGCGTATGCTCTTGACCAGCGAACCGCAGGGGGAGATTTTCATTTGGGGCAATATATTCTGGAGGGTTCAAAGCCAGGTGCAGCGGCTGCTGCTGTTTGGTTTAGTCACCGAATGATGCCTCTTAATACCGATGGCTACGGAAGGTTACTCCTTGACCTCTGTGAACAATCCCAGCTTTTTTATGAACAGGTTGAGGTCAAAAATAAGCAGTTGCCGGAAAACTCCCCCTTCCACTTGGTGCTCATACCGCCCCAACTGAATGTGGTGGGTTTCATTGTCTGGAACAAGGCCGCGAAGTCGATCGCTGAAAATAACGAGATTAATAACCACTTAATTCAACGATTCGGCGTACGTGAGGTTGAGAGTATTCAGCAGTATGACTACCTTGTCTCTCATACCACCATCCCTGTTGAGAGTGCTTTTGGAGTCCACTGCTCCGAGTTCTCCTCGATGACTGTGGATACCGCTGGACTTGATGTGATGCGCTTTGTCTTTATGAACCAATGGTCCAGCAAGCAAGGAAGTCATGGGAAACCCTATATGGAAGATTTCTTGGACCTGATGATCGAAGAGTGTTATGCCTTTCTATGTCGCTAGGGCGAAGCGGTGGGGCAGCAAAGCAAGCGGCTCAGATTCAGTGATATGCCAACATTCCCGTTGTCCCGCTTTGTGGCTCGGAGGAGATCAAGAGGCACCATAGCGAGTTTGGATTTGGCCAAAGTTTGCCTGTTGGAGTGCTTCCGTCTGGATAAAGTAGAACAGGCGCTGGGTCAGAAAAGGGATGTCTCCAAGGGCAGAGTGAGTGACAGCATCGTTTTCGTGGGGGTCTAAGGTGAGTAAGACATCCCAGTTTGCGTCAGAGCGATTCTTTAACTGTTTTCCTACCACAGTGGATGCGTCAGTCCATCCGCCGAGCATACAGTTTCCTTCCTGGATCTGGGAGAAGGCTCCTTCCAAATAGTCTTCTTCCCAATCCATGTAGATGTTGCCCGGTTCGTTGGGTAGATCCAGCTCATCAAATTCGTCGGACTCGTATTCGGGAAAGAGAAAGTCGGAGCGAGAGATAAGCTGAATGGGTGTACTTTTTCCACTGGAAGCTGGAGCTGTCTCAGAGGCTTCTGGAAGAAAGAGGACTTGGCCTTTGTCCCGTCCCTTTGGGTGAACAAAGAAGAAGAGAAAGCCTCCACCAGGGCATCGCTCTTTGGCTGGCCCTTCTGGGATCTCTTGGATAGCAATCTGGCAAAGAAATCGATCGGCGGGTGGGCTGATGGAAGCAGGTAACCATGGCTTGCCTCCCCAGCGAGACCACTGTGTACCGTCTGGATCGGGTGTGAGTTGAATATAGTTTCTTCGACGTACGAGAGGTGCGATCTTATCGATGGCTGACGGAGACAGTCCGGCCTCTCTCCACTGCTTGAGGTATTCTTCTTCTGTTAACACCGTTTTCATCAGAGTTCCTTCCGCCGATTCTTTTGGGACTACTTTTTCTGAAATTCATCGATTGGAAACAACATACCACTTCTTTCCTTTCAAGAAAAAGAGTTCCATCAAAAGTTGTGTGAAGCTTCTTTCTGTTCGCGAGTCTGCTGGGATCGTTGCTCCAACCACTTTTGCATCTTTTTGACGGAGGAGTCCACCCATTCTTCGTATATTGTATTGCCGACGCGTACATTTTGTTGCGTTGTCGATCCTATGCTTTACAGGCGAAGCCAGATGGGGCGTGGAAGGATGTCAGTTGTTACGTTTTTTGGGATGAACTGTAGTTGAGATATAAGGCAGGAAGCAGGAGTATCTTGAGGAGAGTGGCTGATTTCCTACTACAGGCTGTAGTAGAGTTCTCTCTGACTTTCTGCATACAGTCTGTGGTAGAAGTCAAGGGTGTGATTCTGGGGGGTGGCGATATTGGGCTCGGAAGAAAGTATTGTCTTCTCCACACCAGGCGGTAAGGCGTTGTTTATAAATACATCCTGTGTCGAGTTGTAGGGTCTTGGTTCGTTTGGTTCGTTTGACTCGATTGTAGGATGTGTGACCGGAGATATGAAGTCTGTCTGGATCAGGTGCCTCTTCTTGAGGCGGGCGTCGCCAGAGAAGTTGGCGGCAAGCATCTCTGTATACCTCCAAGCGTGCGCTCCAATCTTCATCCGCTTCCTCTTCTCCCTGTGGAGTAAACTGTCGAACGTATGTTAAGTGTTCGGCTTTGGGGAGAGCATGTGTTACGACATAGTCTTTATTCTCCCAGTACATCGGGAGTTGCAATAGAAAGGATAGGTCTTCTGCATTGATATCCCACTGCTTTGGCTGATGTGGGTTACATTGAAAGCTTTCTAAAGTCTCGTAACCACCTTGGGTGATCCACATGTACTGATAAAACATTCGATACTGTTCCCAAAGTAAAACTCTGGCAGAACCTTTCTTGCTTTCGAATCGCTGCTTGAGTGTGCGGATCCCATGTGGTAAACCCCCAAGTCGGACTCCCCAAGGGGCAAACTCCCAAAGTGAGACCAATAAGAACTCTTCGTGGTTACCCATGACGGCTGCATGTGTTCCTGCCTCTGTGCCTCGGCGAAAGTGTCTTACAACACTGGCTGATGCAGGTCCTCGATCGATCATGTCGCCGACGGATACAATCAATGGTCGTACTTTTTGACGTTCTGCATGTCTGTGGATACAGGCTTCTATTTCTTTGTATTCATCGTAACAACCGTGAATGTCTCCAACAAAATAGTGCCACTGTTCCATGTTTTTTATCGTCCGAGGAGTGAGGGGGTGAAGAGAGCTGACGAGTTTGTCGTCACATTGAATCATCTTCCATACTATCATCTGTCTGTTTTTTTCTGTAGTCTCGGGATAGAATCCTTCGGAAAGGGGTTGGGCTTTTCGTTGTTTTTGTCGTTTTTCTTTGGTTCGTGAGGACCGCGTATTTCTTCCTTGTTGTGTGTTGTATGTTATAGTGACTATTCCATCTAAGGTCCAAGTGAGGTATAAGGATGCCATTCGAATGGGGGGTATTAGGATTTTAAATGAAAACTCCAAAGCGGCTTCAGCCCTTGGTCGATGACGGCTTAGTTGATGAAGTCATCCGATCTTTAATGAGTGGTAAAGAAGCAGATGTTTATGTTGTGCGCAGTGGTTCAGAGATCCGTTGCGCCAAAGTATACAAAGAGGCGAACAAGCGCGGTTTTAAAAAGGCGGTGGAATACCGAGAAGGTCGTAAAGTTCGCAACACCCGTCGTTCTCGGGCGATGGCAAAAGGGTCTCGCTTTGGTCGTCGAGAGCAAGAGAGTATCTGGCAGACTGCTGAAGTGGATGCGCTTTGTCGCCTGGCCCTTGCAGATGTACGGGTGCCCAAGGCGTATGGTTGCTTTGATGGCGTCTTGTTGATGGAGCTTCTTCTCGATGAAGATGGAAATGTTGCGCCACGCCTGAACGATATCACGGTCTCTGCGAAGCAAGCACTCGAAGATCACAGCACTGTGATGCGGTATATTACTCGTATGCTTTGTGCGGGCCTGATCCATGGTGACTTATCACAATACAATGTTCTGCTTGATAAATCGGGTCCGGTCATTATTGATCTTCCCCAAGCAGTGGATGCGGCAGCCAACAACAATGCCCAGAGAATGTTGGCCCGAGATGTCAATAACATGACTCTCTATTATGCACAGTTTGCCCCCGAACTCTTGGACACAAAATACGCGATGGAGATCTGGTCGCTTTACGAAAAAGGTGAACTGCATCCTGAAGTTGAGCTGACTGGGCACTTTAAAGAGAGCGATATCGGTGCTGATGTGGACCTTGTACTCCAAGAGATTCATGCGGTCTTGGCTGATGAAAAAGAGCGATTGGAGCGATTGTACTTAACAAAGCGGGACTGACCCAAAGGAACTGACCCAAAGGGACTGACCCAAAGGGACTGACCCAAAGGAACTGACTCAAAGGGAGGGATCGTTTTCAGACCTGAAGCATATGCAAAGGAGCTTGTTCTGCGAGATCGTGATCTTTCTCTAAGTGGACTAGCGTGATACAGCCGTAGTAATAGAGCAGCGAAGAGAGAGTCAAAGAGAGCTGAAAGGAACTGTCCAGAGCGGCAAACGATGCCCAAGAGGTTGCCTTTAACTTGACGGAGAATGCAAGGACTGGGCTGATCACAAAAAGAGTGCCCTGTAACATACGAGCAAGTGTCTCGTTGGAGGGGGTTCCCTGGATACCGAAGCGAAACAGCAGGAAGCCGAGACCATTGGCCAGAACAAAAACACCAAGTCCCAGCAGCAGGTTGGACAAGGTCGGTCGGAGTAGAGCAAAGAACCCAGGGGCCTCAAAAAACTGCCGTCGCATCGCGAGATAGGCATAAGGAATGGCTGCTACGACAAAGACCTTCCACAATGCGTTGCCACCAACTGCGAAGTTGAGGACAACATAAAAAAGACCTGTCGTCACGAGGATAAAAACCAAAAGACGTTGGATGACTTTTCCCAGCGACTGACGTTCGGGGGAGGTCTTCTGTGCTTTCCCCCCACGGGGCTTTGACTTTTGAGAACTGGCTTGTTTCTTTTTGGAAGAAGCCTGCTTCCTTTTGGAAGAAGCCTGCTTCTTTTTGGGTGAGCGTTTTTTCTTGGCCATGGGATCTCTATCTCCTGAAGTTTTTGTCTTTTTTTGTCTTTTTTTGTCTTTTTTTGTCTTTTTGCCTGTCTGCTTTCGGAGCTTTATCGAGTCAGGAACACAAGATACGATACCCCTTTACAAGGATTCGATCCGTTCTCCCAATACCTTTCAGGCTTTCGCGCCCCGAGAAGGTAACTGTCTTTGTTATGTAGGTCAAGCGTGGATCTTATCGATGGATTGTGGTCTCGATCTTTTATTCTGTAGGAGTCCTCTTTGGGACGGTCTTCTTGCGAGACTGTTGCACTTTCGTCAGTTGTTGTTGGTAGTGCTGTGCCTGTTCTAGCATTCGTAACCGCAAGGTTTCTCGTTGTGTTTGATGCCCTTGCCATTTTTTCTTCCGCCAGGCGCGTTGTTTGATGAGTAGCTGGTGACGCTTTGTTCTTTGAAGTTTTCGCTTCCAAGCTTTCAGTTTTTTTGTTGCTTTGTCAGATAAAGCAGGCTTTTGTTCGGATAATCCTTGCTTTCCTATACCCAAAAGAGATTTCGATTTGTCTGTACACGAAGCGACAAATAAAAGCAAAATTACATAAAAGCAGAGCATCAAGTTTTTCATAGAAGTTCCCTCTTCTCTTCTCTTCTCTACTGTAATGCGGGGAATTGAGTCTGGATTTTGGAGCCTTTCATTACTTCAATGCGAACAATATCGAAGCCATAATATGCAACGGAGCTATCTGTCATTAAGTTGACTTTCACCTTGTTACCTTCAATCCATGAGGAGCAGATGGTTCCGAGAGTACCGGTAAGAACCTCAACGACTTGGCCTGCACCATTTTTAATTTGAACATAGTCATACCCTTGCTCTACTTTAAATTTTGCAAAGCAGACGCGTATCATCGCAACTTTCTTGTATTCAAACATGGGGCTTGACCATCTGGAAGTTGCGGCAGGAGCAAGGAGGCTATTGGGGGTACTGGGGCTATTCGCGTAGGTTGGTTGCCCATATCGTGGGTTATAGGATTGAGTCTCATAACCATGATCACCGCTTGAAATTTGCCACAGTCGGTACTTTGTTATTCTAAAACCGATTTTGGAGTTCTCACTGACAGAGTTGAGTTGGAAGCGTAGTTCGGAATTGAGAAAGCGTGTCGCTTTTGGTGGTAGAGGTGCATTGATTGACATCACAGGTCCCCAGAAGCCTTGTACTCCTTTGGCTATAGGATAATGTCCTGTCGCAACATGCATCAAAGAGGAGGAGCCAGAAGGATGGACAAGAGAGACCGTAAAGCTATCCTGGCCAGGCTCCAAAGCGAGCTTTGTAAAATAAAGTTGGATAGCATAAGTACCAGCTTTTAAAATTCGAGCGGTGATAGAGCCATTCTGATTCTTTATTGCGAGAGGATATGAAAAGGGCAGTTCTTTATAAAGCAGTTTGGCTGAGGAGTTGAGGTGAATTCCTTGAACCTTGCCATGAGAAGCACGATAGGCTCTCCACATGGCACGCTTTTCAGAATCCATCATCATAGTAGGTTGCCCCAGGTGATCGAGGAAGAAATCAACGGGTTGAAAGTATGTTAAACCTTGGTTATCAAAGAGAGAGCGCTCCCCAAACATGGGTTGGCCGTTAAACCAAGCCCAGAATCGATGTTTGTATCGGAGTGTATTAAGGTCAAGGTATTCCATTTCTTCTATCAGATTATTGTTCTGATCATAGAAATACATGGTTCTCGATATTGTGGTCGTTGCGGTGTCCTGGTTGTGAAAAGAGAGCTTTCCTATTCGACGATTTAGGTGGTCGTAGAAAAACAAGAGATAGCTTTTGCGAAGGTCTCTTCCCGTCTTTGGTATCATCATGGCAATACGACCATTGGCATAATATATAGAGTTTGAGTGCTTTCCTGAAGTGCGCTGGGGAGGTGGGTTTTGTGTGTTCGTCACAGTCAAAGATGAAGCTGAAGATGGAAGGAAGGGAGCCAAACGAGAACGAACAGGGAGAGCGATGATGTGCATATCTGTAGAGAGTTGTTCTCTGCGATTCTGTGTGAGCTTCCCGTGATCGTTATAAACACGGAATGTTTTCAACTCTGTAGGGCCGAGTACAAGTGCTAGTTTTGTAGTCAAGTTTTGGTACGGCTTATCGCTATCTTTTTTTCTCCCATGATACGGATAGCAGGAATTCACATAGCGATTACAGTTATATCCTTTGAGTAAGGCGGCGGGGTAATACTCATAGATATGAGAGAGCAACTTTCCTTGATTGTATGGCTGACTATTTCTTGATTTGATACTTGCCAAAGCAGTATTTGCTGAACTGATCGAAGTCATGACGGTAAATACTTTGTCGTCGTGCAGGAAGGAGGAGATACGTTTCTTTTGCCATGGAGATGATAGGGCTGGTGTCTTGCTGTAGGAATGGATGAATCCCTTGAATACATTTCCACCCCCAGCGTATC
>JALTMC010000806.1:252-10469 GCA_027005175.1 Myxococcales bacterium | reverse complement strand
TCTGTTTAATGGAGTTTGGGAGGAACGCTCCCGTCAGATACTACAGGTTGGCTGACCGACTCAGCGAAACCGCACCCTCAGAACGTTGAGTTCAAACAATCCTGGCGAGATGAGTATCTAGAGTGGATTTGCGGATTTGCTAACGCTCAGGGTGGTACCTTTTTTATTAATTAAGTGAATTATTATTGTAGGTTCACAGTGTCCTAGCAATCGTAATGAATATGCCATTGGTACAGCTTCTTTGAGTTGGGTTTGTGGCTGTGGGAGCGAGAGGTTAACCACATCTGAATGGAGTTTGAGCAGTTGAGTACTCGGGCCAGTAAGTGGCACTCCTCTCCAGAAAGTTCTCGCTCGACCCAGGTTTTTGCTGCGAGCCATTTGGGGTGTCCCTTCTCTAATTTACAGGTAGCCGATAAGTCCAAGATTTGAAGGAAGTGTGCTAAGATAAGTCTGGCTTTCCTCTCTTTTTGAGCCGCCTGCTTTTGTTGCTGTTCCCAAAGAAGTTCCTCTTTGAGTCTTTTCGCCCTTGCCATATCCTGAAACTCGGAAAATAGGTCCGCAAGCTTCCAATCCATCACGCTCTGTTTAAGCTCGAACTCTCGCTCTACCAAGAAATCAGACTCGCCCAAAAAGTCGAAGAACAGCTCTTCTATTTCATTCTCTTTTGTGTAAGCCGAATGGTCGATATGATTTTCGAAAATCTCTTTGGCCACCTCAGTCACTAAGTCTCTTGCGAGAAGGTCCAGCTCGTTGGTATAAGTGTCATGAAACATCCCACAACCGCTGACAAAGGAAGGTCTGCTGTTGCCTGTGTTAACCTGTTCACAAAACTCAGAAACCGTCGCATAATCGCAAATATTGATAGATTCACTCGATTGCCATAGTAGACCAGAATGATCCCCAGGAGGATCCCAACTATGGTCGATTATGTATTTCTTTTGATAGAGGATGGCATAAGCTACCATCAAACCAATGTCCCGGCGAAACTTTGCAAAAAGAGAGGCTTCTTGGGAACTCCAGAGGTCACAGAGATCCTCTTCCAAAATGACAAAAGAATCGGCTGGTTTGGCTTTTCTATCCATGTGCTTTCCTGGCGTTTCGCACTTTTTCGGTAGGGGGTTGAATAAGTATCCACCGCGTTTGCTATCATGGAATTGACTATGCTGGTACATCCGTGTCCACGATAACTATCACCTCCATGGCAGCTATCACCCTCATGGCAACTACAACCACTTGCTTATTAACTTTTTGAAGTCTCCACTTTTCTTGAGCGCAGCGAGAGCTTTGTTTACAACCTTGAGCAAATCGGTATCTTGTTTACGCATACCGATGCCATATTTCTCTTTTTGCTTCAGGGTCTTTGTGATCAAAAAGGTGCTTCCAACTCGGTTGAGCATAAAACGTGCGATAGGTCCGTCAGTGATTGTATAATCAACCGTATTGTTTTTCATTCCTTTTATAATTGCGAGGTAGCTATGAAAGCTTTTGACGACACCCGACAGACGAGCTATTTGATGGGTTGTTCCTTGAACAAGAGCCATGACAGGCTTGTTTCGCTTTATTTTCTTTCGTGCCAGAATAACCTTTTTGGCTGTCAGGTACACATCTGAAAAAGCGACATATTGTTTTCGCTCCGGTGTCACAGAGAACGCTGCAACCACAAGGTCACATTTGGCACCCAACAGCTCACCTAAGCGTGTTAATGCATTCACAACATTCCACTTGACCTTGATCGGATTTTTGTGTTGCTTTGCAATATACTTCACAATGTGTTGGGAGAGTTGTAGATCAAACCCTTGCCACTTCTTCTTGGCGACAAAGCCGAATGGAGGTATATCTTTACGTGCACAAACAGTTATTTCTCCCTTTTGCAAAATACGCTGCAAGGTTGTTCTTTTAGCGTTCGCCAAAGTCGTAGGGAGAAAAAAGAAGATGGACAGGGACAAGAGCAATTGCTTTTTCATTCTAACTCGAACTCCATATGCTAGGAACAGGATATTATGATGAATTCGAAGACTTCCACTCTTCTGAGAGCATTGGGCTATCTTACCATGCCATGGGAGAAAATGGGAGAGCTTGTATGGAAATGCCAAGGAGGGGCACACGCGAGGTCACAGCACGACATGGGCCGCCAGCTTACAAAATGCACCCGTTTGCCCTTGGAGTGCGGTTGTTGGACAATATGGGCCGGTGAATGGAGCATACCTCAGTGGAGGATCTTGATGCTTTTGATCAAAACGGGAGTGACTGGAACATTGGCACGGTAGTTTTGAATCTCGGTCTGAACATTGCGGATCTTTTTTACCACATCCATTCCTTTGCTCACCTTGCCAAACACACAGTAACCCCAGCCTCGACGAGTTTTGCCGCTGTGATCGAGTTCGGTGTTGGTTTTTACGTTGATGAAGAACTGAGATGTTGCGCTGTGTGGGGATTTTGTGCGTGCCATAGCAAGGGTCCCAATCTTGTTGCTCAAGCCATTGGTGGCCTCATTCTTGATCGGTTTGCCGGTAAGCTTTTTGCTCATATTGGGTAAAAATCCACCACCTTGAATCATGAAGTTCGGTATCACTCGGTGAAAGATGGTTCCGTTGTAGAAGCCTGCACGCACATACGCCAAGAAGTTGGCTGTGGTGATAGGAGCTTTCTTCCGAAACAAGGTCGCCTGGATCTTGCCCATCGAGGTGTCGATCTCTACGACAGATGCCGTATCGTTTCCCTTCTTGAAGATCTGTGGAGGGGGTGGAGGCTCAGAGGTGCTTATCCCATACCAAACCACTCCTCCAACCAAAACAAGCACCACTGCCGCAATCGCAAAACGCATCAATCATCTCCTTTTTTTATGTTTCTTTGTGGACAGAGAAATCCAAGATGTATGTACGAATAAGCCCCTGCCACGTGTGAAGGGTTCCAGCTTCCTCCTTGGTGAGAGTAAACTCGGAGTTTTCCAAGACGCGACGTGAGCCGATATTTGCGCCTGCAACAATGCCCAGTATGACGGGTATATCGAAAGTCGAGTGCCCCCAGCGAGTCATCGCAGAGACGGCTTCTGTGGCATAGCCGTGACGTTGGTGCTTTTCTTCGATGGCGAATCCGATCTCTACCTGACTCCGATAAGGACTCAGCCCCACATGGCCGATAAGCTCATCTGTGGAACGGAGACACACACCAAATACGTAGGGGACCAACGTCGGTGTTTTTTGGCTACTGTACTGTGCTGCGAGGTAGTGAAGTATCTTTGTTGCATGACCCTCGTCGGTGTACACTTGGTCCGGAAGCCAGGTGCGAATACCTGATTCAAGGCTCATCTGAAATAATTGGGGGACGTCGTCAGGAACAAACTCTCGTAGGTACAACGATGGAGTGTGAATCGGTGCAACATGTGTCATTTGCGTCAGTTTTCCTTGGCTAGAGAGGTGCGATGGGGTCGGGAGATGGTTTAGATGGGGCAAGCGGGAGGCGGACAGGAACCGGTTCGTGGCTTGGCACTTCCTGCTCCGACACCGCACCAAGGGACATTGGTATAAGGCCAAGGCGTGACCTTAAAGGGGGACTCTCCCTTGTTGAGCCAGTAGGGATGACGTAAAAAGAAATCCCACAGAGATTCATACCGAGACTTCCCGGGGCGTGCAGTGATGGGAGGTTCGGCATGTTTGCAGTTATGGACGCATTCGATAAAAAAGTGACCGTCTTTTGCAAGACTCTGTTCTAGCTTCTTCGATGCTTTTTCAAAGTTGAGTAAGACACAGCTATCTTGTGGTCCACCCCATAATACCAGTGCAGGAAGCTTGCGTTTGGTGGACTTCCAAGAGCGCACCCTGGCAACGATACCTGCTGACTCATCGACCCCCCCGGACAGTGATAAAAAGGAAGACAAGTATTGGCTACGACCTCCCACAAGTTGGGCTGCAAATAAGGCACCGGCACTCACTCCCACAGTGCTCACACACTCTTTGTTGACTTTAAATTGCTGAGAGACACAAGAGAGCATATCGTCAAAGAACACAAACTCCTCTTCATAGCGAGCTTGTGGTACTGATTTTAAGAATGGCCAGGGGACTTTGGTCACAAGCATATTCAGATCCCCTTTGGCCTCTGGAATGATCGCAATAAAACGTTGTTGATCCACAGATTTTTGAACGTCTCCCTGCTTAAGAAACTTTCCAGCGTTGGCTTTGAGCCAGTGCCACATAAACAAGACTGGATAGATCTCACCCGATTTCGGGTTGGAGGGCAAGATCAATAGAAACTTTCGTTGCTTTCCCTTGCTCATAAAGGTATTGAGTCCCGCCTTTAATGTGGGACACGTCCCTCCACTATACGCCGGTGGCTTGGGAGCAAGCGTCGCTCCTGGCGGTGGTGGTGTTTGGCATGTCACTTTTGCGAGCCAGCTTGGATTGGTGTCAGAGAGCGGTCGCTCAGACGCAGACTCAGGCATAGGCTCCGGTGTAGGCTCAGGCGCCGACTCCTGTCCCGTGTGCTTTTCCGCAGGCTCCGGTGTGACCGCTGCATCAACGGGGTCTTCTTGGGAGACCCCTTGCTCTTGAGAACTCTCTTGAGAAGGTTCTCTCCCCTGTGACTCTGTTGTCTTGGGTAATTCTTTTTGCAACTCTGTTGTCGTGGGTGATTCTTTTTGTGGCTCCGTCGTTGTCACGCCATCGTGGGGTGATGTTTCGATTCCTTTCTCTGTTGTTGTGGTATTGGGTTGACCACAGTTGATAGAGCCAAGTATCATCAATGCAAAGACGGTTATTAACAAATGGCGCACTGTTGTTCTCCTGGTACGTTGTATACAAAAAGAAAGAAGGGAGGTACAAAAGCAACAAGTCATCCTACACTGGTTCCTGGAATAATGCCATTGGAAAGACATTGGAAACATGTACCACCTAAAAACGAGTGTGATGTGCAAGAAGTGATTGGAGAGGAGCTTGGAGATCGTGAAAACAACAGAATTACAGAAGCCCGAGACGTTGAGGTTTTTTTCGGAGGTGATGGGCTTGTCTCCATGGCGAGAGCGTTTGCGTCAGGCCATGATCGCGCTTCGGGGGCAGGAGGATGTACCGGCCTCCCGGTTTGGCCTGTCGAGTCTTCGTCAGTTGCGTCCGAAGATCGGTCTCTCTCTTTGGCTCGGTCGTCCATTTCTCAAGAGAAAGGTGCTCATCACAAACTTATTTAATCATCGCCAAAGCCCCATTGAGCTCGGTTGGTCTGTTAAGAAGACGGATGTTGAAGATTGGCGGGGGAGAAGGCTTACGTACGATAGCCACAATGGGACAGACTTCTCGATACCTGTTGGGACTCGTGTTCACACTGCTGCGGCGGGTGAGGTGGTGCGGGTGCTCTCTGAGTTCAACCGGGGAGGACTTAAGATCTTTATCGATCATGGACAGGGGCTGATGACTTGTTATGCCCATCTCGCTCGTAGCTTGGTCAAGGAAGGTGAGAGGGTCCGTCGAGGGCAGGTTATCGCTCTCTCGGGATACAGCGGCCTGGACGCTTTGGTGACTTTTCCCTTTGGAGTGCCTCACATACACTTTAATACCTGGCTTAATTGTGAGCCCGTCGATCCCTTTCCTCAGAAAGAAGAGTGTTCCATCTGGCACGCTGGAACACTGCCAGAACCATGGGAAGGCGGAGAGGAGGACACTGAAGCCTTTGAACCCTCCGTCTATTCAGAACAGGCTGTCGAGGAAGCGATAGACGCTTGTAAGACTGCCTCTGTGCGCGAGCGTCTACGAGGCATTGCGTCCCTTTCGGCCCGGGCTGCTCAGACCATCATCGAGATGAACTATTACCCCACTCGATTTCAAAAACGTATCAATCTTTACATGGAAACTCACCCAAGAACACCCCGCCTCGACTTGCCCTTTGCCAAAGAAGACTTTGATGGACTCGTCTTTGTCGATGATCTTTAACCTCAAACATAGCTGCAATGAACTGTGTCTTTGTTGTATGATGCTCTCTACTTCGATGTATCAGTGTTTCACCTGAAGGAGACGTTTGTGTGACAAATCTTCCAGTTAAGACGGTTGTCGTGATTGCGATAGGAGCTGCTCTGTATGGAATTGGTGGACTGCCTGTCTTTGGTATTCCGATTTTTGCGGAAACATCACTCAAACCTGCGATCGCAATTCTTGCGGTATTCTCCGCTCTTTACGGACCGACTGCCGGTTTCTTAATCGGCCTCCTCGGTCATGGCATCACAGATCTCTTTGCAGGTTGGGGGGTCTGGTATACCTGGATTCTAGGCTCTGGCATCGTCGGGTTCATCATTGGATTCTACGAAAAAATCACCAAGGAGCGACTCGATACTGGAGAGTTTTCCAACAAAGATATCGCGATCTTTGTTGGTTTGTCTTTTCTGGGGAATCTGATTGGGTATTCTGTCTCAGCCTTTTTGGACTCCCTCTTTTTTACAGAGCCCACCTCAAAATTGATCGCTCAACAGCTGATTGTTATTGTCTCGAATACAATTCTGATCGGTATCCTTGGTACGATCTTGTTGAGGATTATGGCCAAACGAAACCAGCAAATGAGCAATTTAACAGAATTTGAAGAGTAGAAGAGTTCGTGTATGTTGAAGTTTAGCGACTTTTCGTTTGCCTATAAGTCACAGAAGAAACCCACCTTAAAAAAGATCGATCTGCATATCCAACAGGGGGAAAAGGTACTGATTGTTGGACCCAGCGGTAGTGGAAAAACAACCATCGGGAGCTGTCTCAATGGATTGATTCCATTCTCCTACCAAGGACAGATCAGTGGCTCTCTACAGATCGCAGGAAAGGAAACACAGCAAACAGACATACACGCTATCAGCCAAATCGTAGGAACCGTATTACAGGATACGGATGGTCAGTTTGTCGGTCTCAGTGTAGGGGAAGATATCGCGTTTGCTTTGGAAAACAACTGTATCCCCCAAACTGAGATGAAAGACTTGGTGCGTAAGGCCGCTGCCATGGTCGAGATGGACTCCTTTCTCAGCCATGCACCGTTCGCCTTGAGTGGCGGTCAGAAACAACGCGTGTCCTTGTCGGGAATCATCGTGGATGATGTTGAGGTTTTTTTGTTGGATGAGCCGTTGGCGAACCTGGATCCGAAAACAGGTAGAGTCGCTATTGAATTGATCGATGATATCCATCGTGAGACAGGAAAAACAACGGTGATTATCGAACATCGTTTGGAAGAAGTCCTGCATCGAAACGTCGATCGTATCGTGCTATTAGAGCGGGGAGAGATCGTATGCGACCTCCCACCTCATGTGTTGCTTGCAAAGGACACCTTGTGGCAGAAAGGAATTCGCGAACCTCTGTACCTCTCTGCCCTGAAACACGCGGGCTGTGAACTGCGAGAAGAAGACAAGGTCGCCTATTTTGATACACTTCAACTTGACCGGCACAAAGAGCGTCTTCTGGAATGGTTTCATGCAGGAGACCATGCTCCAAAGCGTGTACTCGGAGACCCTCTCTTAAGCCTGGAGAACGTCTCTTACTCCTACAGCGGGAATGACCAGGTGTTGAAGGAACTCTCCTTTGTTATTAAAAAAGGAGAGATGGTCTCTATCCTGGGTAACAATGGTGCTGGAAAGTCGACATTGGCGAAGATCGTGATGGGAGTCATTCGACCCGATACTGGCCGTGTCTGCTACAAAAATAAAGATGTTACCCATACCTCGATCTCCGACAGAAGCCGGTTTGTTGGGTATGTGATGCAGAACCCCAATCACATGATATCCCACCATTTGATCTTTGATGAGGTTGCCTTTGGGCTGCGGTTGCGTGGAGAAAAGGATGACGTTGTCAAAGAAAAGGTGATGACTGTACTGAAGCTATGTGGGCTGAGTAAGTATCGTACTTGGCCCATTGCCGCGTTAAGTTATGGCCAAAAAAAACGTGTTACGATCGCGTCTATTTTGGTGATGGAACCCGAACTTTTGCTCCTGGATGAACCGACTGCCGGGCAAGACCACCACCACTATACCGAGATTATGGAGTTCCTCCATACACTCAACCAGACCATGGGGATCACGATTGTTTTGATTACCCATGATATGCATCTTGCCTTGGAATATACAGATCGAGCCATTGTCTTGTCCGATGGTACACTACTCTGTGACGATACGGTTGCCAAAGTGTTCTCTGATGAAGATGTCATTCATCAAGCGAATTTAAAGTTAACCAGCCTGTATGAGTTAGCAAAGAAGGTTGGAATCTCTGCTGTCGATGACTTTATCACTTGTTTTATTAATCAGGAGAAAGCAAACAGAGCAAGAGAGAGGTTAGAGCAGTGATGGACACTTCCAAGCTACAATTTGGACTCAATTATATCGAAACAGACTCTGTCGTCCATCGATTAAATGGTGTGACCAAGCTCGTCTTGTTTCTCTGTTGGGTGACAATGGCTTTAACGTCCTTCGACTTGCGGCTTCTCTGTGGACTACTCCTCTGTGGATTTCTGATCCTGCATTTATCCAAGATCCCCTTTCGCGTCTACAAGCCTTTCTTCCTGTTTATGCTGTATCTCCTTGTTATCAACGCGCTGTTCATGTTCTTATTTTCGCCTCTACAGGGCGTGGTATACATGAAGTCAAAAACCGTGCTGTTCACGCTCTCAAATCGGTATGTGGTGACACAGGAGACCTTGTTTTATCTCCTTGTGATTGTCGTAAAATACTTTTCGATCTTCCCCGTCGCGTTGGTCTTTGTGTTTGCCACCCATCCTACGGAGTTTGCCGCCAGTTTGAATAAGATAGGTATTCCCTACAAAGTCGCGTATATTGTGAGTCTGACCCTTCGCTATCTGCCAGAAATTACCAAGGACTTTGTCAACATTATGCACGCACAACAGGCGAGAGGTATCGATATCTCCAAAAAGGTGTCTTTGTGGCGACGCATCGTAAATGTTAGCAAGGTGCTGATACCTCTGCTGCTCTCCAGCCTTGATAAGGCTGACGTTATCGCCAACGCGATGACTCTGCGGGGGTTTGGGAAAAAAAAGAAAAGAACGTGGTACAACGAGAAGGCTCTGCAAATCTCGGATGTCTTCTTGCTCGTGGGAATTGCGATCTTCGTGGCATTCTTCGCGTATATGCGACTCCGTGCAGACTCTTTGTTTTGGTATCCATTTTTTCGTGGTTAGTGTTCTAGGATGCAGAGTCAGAAGGGGCGCAGGGGCGACAGTGCAAGATTAAATCTGTTCACTGTGGTACAAATGTCGCATACAAATGTCGCATACAAATACAGGCTCTTTTGAGGAGAGGTTGAAGATGATAGGGACTCTGATCAAAGTAGGTATTGGCTATTTGGTGCAAATCCCTGTGGTGCGGGAACTTGCAGGGGGAGCAGCCGACGGCGCAGCGCAGATACTCAGGACCCACTGGACCGGTAGTTCACACGAGATCGGACAGGCTTTTCAGAGAAGTTACCGATGCGCGATGGCTGCCATTGCATCAGGCCTTGTGCCAGAGGAACAGGCCGACAGGCTGTGGCAAAAGCTGGCCGGTGTGGTCCAGAAGGCGATGGAGTCGAAGGTCTCCTGGGAGTTCTCCAAAACCCTTCAGAGGCAGTACTTGCTGCCCTTTGCTCAGAAGACCGGGCTTAACAGACAACAGCAGGACCTGTTTCGAGGTGAACTTATCACGATCTGTCAGGCTCTCTCCCAACAAAGTGAACAGCTCCTGCCGGTGACTCTGTTTGCAGAGCCAAACTGGGCAGAGTTGGTGAGTCAGACATCTGCCCTGGATATCACAGATGTCTTGCTCGAACGTACTCGAACAGCTCGTCATCTCGACGAAAACGCTGTTGGCTTTCTTGGCTATCAGGGTCTGTTGGGAGATGCGGTCCTGCACTTCCTTCGCGAGCAGATGCGCCAGAACCCACGCCTTGAAAAGACTCTGGCAGCCCTGCAACGAGAAGGTATGTGGACCGATCTAAAGGATCTTCAAGGCGCACAACAACAGATGCAGGCATCTTTGCAACAGCAACTGCAGCACTTGCAGACTCAGATCGTCGCGAGTCAGGGTGACTTTGTGAAGATGAGTGAGTTGGCACTCGCAGGGCAGCAATTGCAACAGCAGCTAGATGAACTGCCACAGCGGCTGAAACAGGCGCAGGATACATGGCAGTCGTATGGTGGAAGACTGGACCAGTTTGAGCAACGCTTTGGCTCGTGGTGTGAGGTGATCTCGATTCATCTGCGCGATGTTCTCGATGGTATGAAGG
>JALTMC010000806.1:0-242 GCA_027005175.1 Myxococcales bacterium | reverse complement strand
GTATGAAGGAGATCCACAGCGAACTCCTGAAAAACAGAGCGGCGACAGAGCGGGTCGGCGAACAGGTTGAGATGGTGGGCGAAAAGATTGTCGAGGATATCGGCGGTGTTGCCGGCCAGGTGGAAGAACTCTCTGAAACAGTGGCTGCCTTGATGGAGATGATGCGCCAATTTCATCTGGAGGCAAAGGTCAAGGCCCGGGACGAGTTTACCCGGCACAACCGTCGCAGCCTGGAACTGATC
>JALTMC010000805.1 GCA_027005175.1 Myxococcales bacterium | reverse complement strand
TCCATTCCTCAACCCAATTGCTTTTGTCTCTTTACAAGACTACAATAATCAAGTCTGGAGGTCCAAATGCGCGATGAAATCACTGGCAGAAAGAAGGCAACATCATCTGACACGAGTTCATCAACTCGATGCATGCAGCAGTGCTTGTAATCCGAGTTTCTTGGGGACATTTTCAAATCGGACATACCTTGCAACCACATTGACAATCTCGCAACGAGACAAGTCAGGCACACAAATTCCATCCAATAACTCCAAGACTTCAGGGATTCTTCTCTTTGTTCCGTTACGCCCAAAAGGCCGTAGATGAACACCATTGTATCCACAATCATTACATTACGAGGATTCGACATCGTCCTTTTACATCCTTTTAGAGTCGGCCCTCCGCTATCCATCGTTCAACATCTTCGGCCTTGGCGTTGGTCTCGGGCATTTCATCCCAACGAGCACGAATGCTTGCAATGACCACGCCTTTGGGTCGGTATCGTTCGGTGATAGAGGCGAGCAGCTCTTCTTGTAAAGAACGTCTGCGGGATGCAACGGACTTTATTATGTCCAATACTTCCTCGGGGACGTTCCGTACTGATAGTTGTGGTATGTTTGTTCTCCGTTGTATTTGACTACAGTTTTACTACGCTTTTTACCGTTTGGTTACTTTTGTTTTTCCGTTGTGTATACTATTTGTTTGTCGTTTAGTTTCTTTCTTTCGCTCTACCACGATTTGTCACCCATGTGGTGTCGTTGTCCGTATGACAACTGAAAGCAAAGTGCTTTCTGCAGGTCGTTTTGTCAAGGTCTATTTCGAGCTTGCTACTCTTTTATTGTCGCTCATTGGGCTTTATCCTTCCCTGTTTAAGTTGTGGATGGATGATAACCCATGAGTTTCATTTACGTGATTCCTAGCTACGCCTCAAAGCTTAAGGTGTCATGTAGAGAGTTTGTGACGGCACTTGCCAAACCATTTTGTCACCTGGTAGAGAGTCCATTGCCCTCTGCGTTTAATGACTCGAAAACGTCCGGGGAAGCGACGCTCGGCTCGGGTATGACCTGCCTGTAGTACGATATCGAAGCAGCCGTACTTTTCAAGATGAGTCATATCACGGATACGCCCAAACTCTTTGTTCTGTTCGTAGGGCAACGGATTGCGCTCTCGCACCAAACGACCGGGCTGAATACCAAACGAATACGATGTCGTCCCACGATTGAGAACGGTGTGGTATTGGGCCAGATGACGCCATAGTGTGGAACGCATTCCCACTCGATTACGATTTTCAACTACATAAAACAGATGAGTTTGTTTGGGTGCAGCAGAGATGACTTCAGTAAACCCTTGAGAGTATTGTTCCCAGACCTTGAGGCTCTTCTTCCACGTTTGACTCCCAATACTAATCACAACCACCATCGGAAGAATAGCAACCATCCCCCAGATATCCGAACGAAGCCTCCCCCTTGGAAGAATCATACACACGGCCAACAACCAGATCGGTAAGACACTGCGATTGTATAAATTCCAGTACAGGCCGATATTAAGGGGAGCCACAAAGAAAATAACAAACAGAAGCACCAAGGCAAGAGCAAGAAAAGAGTCCTGAAGCCAGTCCTCTCGGGTAGGCCCTTTCCCCCACACCATCATCGTTCGCATCAACAAAACACCCAGAATCACTGCCGCCACAAGGATACCGTGACCTGATGAGAATGCCATAATGCTATGCCGAAACAGGTGAAAGATTCGCTTTTCCTGGGGTTCAAAGATAACTCGGATTCCACTACTCCATGTGGATTGTCCCACAGAGCTTTTTGCCATCACAATCCACGCAACAGCAAACAAGCCACAAGGGAGCAGCACCGTAGCGATCTTTTTCAATGCCTGCGGCCAAGCGTTTTCCGTAGAGACAAAGTAGCGATCGCGCACAGCATGAAGCATCAGCAGCAAGACACTCCAGAGACCGTAAAACAGAAACGCTTGAACATGAGATAAAAAGACACAAACTCCGAGCAGGCCCGCAGCAATGCCCCGACCTTGTGTGGGTTGACTCAAGTATCGATGTTGCGCGGCAATGGCTATAAACAAGAAGCCTACGCCAATATAGTAGTCGAGAAATCCTTCGGTTAAGGTCCATTGTGCGACAAGAGGAATGGCAGCAAAGATAACCCAGCGGCTACGCCCAAAGGTGTTTGCAAAATAGCCAAACGCAATGACTTGCAATACCATCCCCGCTACAAACAAGATCCGACCGGCCAAAAGCGTACCAAAGACAAAACTCAGCACGTAGGTAAGTAAGTAAAACATAGAGTTCGGTGCAGGAAAAAAGCCCCAAGTAAATTTCCTCGCGATGGCACTTCCCGCTTCAGACAAACCATGCATCACCTCCACCAAAGCGAGGTGAGAGGGAAAGTCTGTTGATGGAACCAGTGTCGCTGTAGCCCACGGCCACAAGGCAGATCCCAGCACTACTCCCACCAACACAACATATCCAATACGTGTCATATCTTCCCCAATTCGGTCCATCCCTTCAGCAAGTCCCCTCCCCCCAACACCACATCGACGCCGTTGGGGTATCATAACTTTCGACCTACTCTTGACGAGCCTCTGGTTCGTCAAGAATCTCTACAAATCCCTGATCACCGTTAACTCGGATCCACTGGCCTGTTTTAATTCTTTGGGTAGCATTTTCCACACAAACAACAGCGGGAATGCCGTACTCTCTAGCCACCACAGAGCCGTGTGTCATGAGGCCTCCCACCTCCATAACCAAAGCACCGGCATGAATAAACAAAGGTGTCCAGCCAGGATCGGTGAAGGGTGCTACGAGTATCTCACCATGATGAAGAACTGCTTCTGTAGGGGATAAAATGACTCTGGCACGCCCCTCGATGATACCGGCAGAAGCACTGCTACCAACAATCGCACCCTCTGGGGCGTTCTCCAAAGATAGCTCTGCTCGAACAATCTCACCGTCACTTGTAAGGACACGGGGTGGAAAGAGGCTAGCGTAACGTTCAAAGTCAGACTTTCGTTGACCCACAAGCTCGATCATAGCTCTCTCTGGATGCAACTCTCTCCAAGTGCCTTCCACGGCAGCGACAACCTCTTCCCAACGCAGAAAAAAGATATCCTCTCTGGTTTCCAGGTCTCCAGAGGCGACAAAGTGCTCTGCCTCCTCCAAAAGGATCTCTTTGGCAACACCAAAGGTTCGCACCAACATAAACTTTGGATGTTCGCGCGCACCCATAAGTTCACGGTGAACACGAGTCAAACGTCGAACCAAAGGCTTTTTCAACCATCCCCAGAACCCTTGACCGGCCGTGGTAATTAATCGCTCGCGTGCTTCCTCTGCTTTCTTCGCCATCTCACGATGTTGTTTGCGATGTTTACCTGATTCGGGTTCAGCCAAATTACCAATGATCATCTGTAACAAGGGTGTTGGATCTTGCTTCCAACGAACACGAGCAAGGTCGATTTCGGAGGCACCACGCATACCATAGGTGGCGAGAAACGCCTGAAGAGCATCGAGAAACGCTGGGCCACCTTCCACCCTAGGAAGAGAGTCAAGAGCTTCTGACACAGGCTTCTCTCGCAGGTATTTCTTCACAGCGGGATGGGCTCTAGCAACATCAGCTAAGTCACCGACAACCAGGTCCATTTCGGTCGTAACATTGCCCTGATAAGCTCGCATAAAATCGGAGACATCAGGGTCATCCATCGATTTTCCTGTGAGCTTCGCAACCAGCTTGGCAGAGAGAATGCCCCCTCCAATCACAGGAATAAAGTTAAACGCCAGATGCTCCTTAAAAAGCGTTCCCATCCATTGGATGATACAATGCAAACGAGCGGCCCTGTCATCCCGAAGCTTCGCAGTATCTGACTGTATCCTTGCGTACAGATCATCGATAAACCTGGTCCGTTGGGCCACAAGGTCTTTGTTGTTTTTAAAGAATAAAAGTCCAAGAATCCGACGTATCGAAGGAAGTCCCATGGTGCGCATAGCCCAAATCAAAGAAACTTTGGTGTGACTCTTGGCCTCTTCCACAAACTGAGGCTTTTTAACAGCCTTGCGTAGCCCCAGTGCAACTAAGTTTTCAGCCATACTGAGAAAAGCAAGAAGACCATCTCTAGCTCGTTTGTTTCGTAAGACTTTCGTGACATTGAAATAGAGCCGTCCTCCCGCTCGATTCATATAAGGATTGATGCTTGAAATAGGCTCATCCCATTTTCCCAAAGGAAGCGCAGTACTCCAACACGACTGCCCCATGGGGCTGATCGGCTCTGTCATCACTTGTAGATGATGAAAGCACATGTAGACTTGCAGACCTGCACCGGCATGCTCAAACTCAAAACCTGGATACAACGAAGTAATAGGGCGACTTTGTACAATCGAGAACGTGTCTCCCTCCAGACACCACTCAATGTCCTGTGGTAAGCCGTAATGCTCCTCAATACGCTTTCCCAACGCAGCAAGTTCTTTGATTTGATCATCCGATAACGCTCGTGAATGCTGTAATTCTTCGGAGAGTTCTTCCTCAAACGTACCACCCTCAGGCAAAGGGCGAATTGCCATTTTTTTTTCAGAGATATTGACTTCAACGACTTCGTTGTTCCGTTTGTTCACACGATACAAGTCAGGCGTCACCCTACCAGAGACAAGAGCCTCTCCCAATCCAAAGCTCGCATCAATCGAGATCAATTGACGGTTTTCAGAGAGAGGGTCCACTGTGAACATAATGCCCGAAACTTCCGGTAAGACCATACGTTGTACAACCACGGATAGAGCGACGTCTCTGTGATCAAACTTATTCTGTATTCGATAAACAATAGCCCGATCTGTAAACAAAGAGGCCCAACACATCCGGATATTCTCCAGTAAAGAATCCTCTCCTCGAATATTGAGATAGGTGTCTTGTTGACCAGCGAACGATGCATCCGGTAGATCTTCGGCTGTCGCACTTGAACGAACAGCATAGGAGTGTTCAACTCCTGTCTCCTTCCATGCTTTTACAACGGCCTCCTTCACCGCTTCAGGCATAGGCAAAACTCGAAGATACTCTCGCATCTCAGAGCCGATTTTTCGTATCGCTGCAAGATCGTCAGCCTCAAGCTCCCGTAGCGTCGAAAAGAATCCATCAACTCGCTCTGGTTCTCCATGCTCCAAGAAGCTGCGATAGGCCGAGGTTGTCACACAAAATCCCCCAGGAATAGGAAACCCTTGCTGCGTCATTTCCCCTAAATTCGCACCTTTTCCGCCCACCCAAGATAACTTACTTTTGTCTAACTCTGTGAAGCTGCATACCCATGGAATGGTCATAATTGGCTCAACTTTCTATTTCATTCGGATGAAAGGAAAAATGATTCGCTTGCATGTATTTTAAACGGGCCAATGTATTTTAAACGGGCCAATGTTTTTTAGTAAATTCGTAGGCATTGCGCCATGTAATTTTTTCGACCAGCTCTTCAACACCGATGGCTCCGATCTGTCGAGTATGTCGGTGTGCAGTAAGTCTGAGTATCAGGTCTTCTGTCATCTGGTCAAGAGAAAGAACAGTGGGATAGGCAGTGAGTGGATCGATAAATCCGTCGTAGTCGGTTCCAAGGCAGATACAATCCCAGATCTTAATGCGTTCTTCAAGGGGTCGCCTTTCATCCAGCAAAATCACATCAACCATGGCAAAGAGATGGCTCAGTAGGAGATCGGCATAGTGTTCCAGAGGGAGCTTTTGCTGGGGAGCAATACCGGCAATTCTTTGCTCAAAGCAAAATCCTATCAGACCTCTCGATTCGAAAATGACCTCGATATCTTCATCACAAAGATTGATATTCCAGGCATAGAATGGAGCCACATGCCAGTGGTCATTTTCTTTGTCCACGTTCGCCTCCATCGCCTCCAATGTTTGGATACCGGAATAGCACGCATGGCTTACAATCACCGGAATACAAGGATAACGTTTCTGCTTGTCGTCATCCCATGTGGCATGAAGAGCCTGGTAAGGACGGATAATTCGGTCATAATATTGCCTGCGTGTTTGTGCAGACATATGTTTGACGTCCAAAAGGATACGACGCCCCTCTTGGGGTTCGCACGTCGCATCGATAGCAAGCAAGGCACAAGCTGCCCGAAAGCCCAAGTCTCTTTCAGGTGCAAACCCTTCGTGCATCCGAGGAGTCTGGTCGATTAATGCCGCTGCCGCATCGAGGATGCTGTGGGCATGACCACACAAACCGTTGTCAAAGTGGTGAGCAAATGTGATAAAAAACACCGGATGTTCTTGGCTTTTCAATGCCTCGATTCGTTCAAACAGCAGATCGTCCGGAACTCGTTTCCGATGAGGATCCATGCTCAAGACATGTCCCCCTTCGATCGTGAGTATGACTGCAATCTCATCGGTGTCAGACTCGATGAGCCTGGTGAGCTGCTCACGTTCTTGAATGAGATGAAAACACCCTTCGATATCTTCCTGTGTTTCTTGGCCTCCCACAGAGTACTGCAGCGACGTTCGCTTTCGCTGCCCATTGCTCTTTTTGTAGAATTCGTACTCTTTGAGATACTCTTCCCAGTAGTCAAATTGTGATGACTGTAAGTACGCCACTCTTGCGGCGCTGATCCTCATGACTTTTGTCTGGAGAAACCTTCGAACAGGGGCATGGTTACGCAAGATCCGCGTCAGCTCAGTAAGAGCCGCAAATTTGCCATGCCTTATCCCCTTCCAAGCAGCAGTGATCAAGGTGACACCCGTGAGCAAGGCAAACATAAGACGCATACCTGCTTTTGCACATTTGGGAAAGTCCGACTGTGAGTACGTTGCCCCCCGCTTGCCAGCATCCATATGTTTGAGGTTTTCAGGTAACATATACCAAGGGTGGAATTTTGACTCGTCATTTTCAAACGCAGGATCATTTCGCATCCGGTTGAATCCGTACATGGTAGGATGTGCATGTAAGTCAGCATATAATTTGGGCATGATTGTTTTCGTCTTTCATCGATTCAGAAAAAGGTACGAGCTTGGAGAGCTCTCCGTCTGTCCTGCGATTCATGAAGAGTACCATTATGTGTCTCCAAAGCCCACCCCCTTCATTCTTCCGCAGTGAACATAGCAACGCAACGGCTCGACACTCAAGTAAGGCAACCGGAAGCAGAGACATCTGCATTTCAATTTGCGACTGAAGTTGTGATGGAGACTTTGATTGCTAGAATACAGACCGGTTTAAAGGACCGAGAAAAAACAGTTAGTTGTGAGTCTGACAAGGTATAAAAATGGTTGGCTCAACGAGCCTATGAGGCTATCCATCACAACATCTTCCGCCGGACAAAACTGCAGCGGACCCTATCTGCCGTGAAGGCCATACGACCCCAACAACCAGAGTCTTCTATGTGGTAGAAGTGAGTGGAAGAAGAGAGTTTAACGAATGTGGAAGAGCTTTCTAAAGGATGGCCCCGTTTCGTTCTGCGTCTTGCAAATCATTGCTCTGTAAGGTCTCAAGTACACTTGTTTTATCCGGAGCTGGAGAAAAGGTGCTTTGTTCCCCGCAAGATTGGCGCAGGTAGTTTGTAGCTTCTTTGCTGGGTAAAGGTTTGGAGAAGTAATAGCCTTGTACGAAGTCACAATGTAGCTTCTCTAGCTCAGCGAACTGGTAGGATGCCCAAGGCTATCGTTAATCGTTTTAAATCGATCCAGATCGAGAAATAAAATAGCAAACTCAGGCTGAAGAGACCGCTATCGGTCCCGTAGACACTGATGAATTCGCTCCTAAAAGAGAGTTCGGTTGGCCAGTTCGGTGAGCGCGTCGTGAAGTGCATCATACCGCAATTTGTGCTCTGCGGACTGCAACTCTTTCAGATGGTGTGCAAGAGAACGATTCGCCTGCTTCAGTTCTGTATTGCGAATGGTCAACACACGCTGAGCGTCGATGAGAGAGAAACGCAAGGTTTGAAACGAGGGAAACAGAGAAGAGAGTTCTCGAAGCGAATACAACGGAGGAGTGGAAGAATGGGATGGCAAGAGTTCCCCCACCACGGGAGTTAAACGCAACTCATCCATCAACGTAGTAATGTGGGTCCCCAGGTGATGCAAGGGAGCAACATAGATTCTCGCCGTTCGAATCACAAGAAATACGATACCAATTCCCAGCACCAACGTAAGAACAAGAGTACCGAGTAAGCCCGACTTCGGACCTCTCAGAAGAACATTCTCCGGAACTTCAAATGCAAGATATCCAAGCCCCTCTCCGTTCGCACTGACAAGGGGGTGAAAACAATGAAAGACAGCCAAGCGACTGTCCCCTTGATGATAAGTTCGTGTCTTATGATGATGACCGTGATGACCGTGATGACCGACACTGTAATTCGAAACATTGTAGCCCCTGTAACTTACCACCTGATACGCATCCTTCCCCCAAACAGGCTTCGCTTTTCTGTAGCCTTCTAACTTCCTCTTGAGAGACGGTGAAAGCCTTGGGGTAATTCTTTGATTTGATGTGGAACGCCACGTGGTTCGAAGCAGATGCTCACCTTGATACAAAGAGACTTCTGCACGAGCTGAAAGAGGCAAGGGCGATACATCGCACTCCTTGGTTCTGCTCGGGCTTTTCGTCGTCTCACAACGAACAACGTGAACCATCCGGGATAAAGAACCCTGCCTCCCCCCTGCTCTCCCAGAGACAATGAATTCTATGCCGTAGTGACGACAGAGAAGATCCTGGTGTTAGAGTGCCAGCTTGAAAAAAAAGAAATATCTTTAGAAAACGCTGAAATGCCCTTTGAGAAACCCCTGAATTTGCTGTTCCAAGCCAATCCCCTCTCCCCCCATGGAATCTCTCAATGCACAATAACGGGCAAAAGCCTCTTCCTCCCACTCGCAACGCTTCATCGCGCGAATGAGTGTATTCTTTGGAGTATGCAATGCTTCCACAAACTCCGTTGCCAGAGCCTCGTAACCAGCAGCCCGCAGCAGCAGTTGCCGGTAGTTGTCGGTGATCGTGGCAGCAACAGATCGACGCAGATGTGGCGTCCCCCATAGACCAGCCATTGGATGCTCAGGATGCTCAGCCAACTGCTCAGCCCAGATCGCACTCAGCTCTCGTTGACAGCATGGTGCAACGGCAACAAAGGCAGCGCGATGCTCTATAGCCAAAGCGATGGCATCGTCTGTAGCGGTGTCACATGCATGAAGAGAGATCACCGCGTGAAGATGAGGCAACTCTTTTTTCAGGTCCACCCTGTGTATATCAGCAGCGAGAAAGCGAATGGATGTAAGACCTGCAGCCTCCGCCCGACGCTTCGAAGCATCAATCACTGCAGGGTTGCGATCGATGCCCAAGATCTGAACAGGATGCTTTGCAGCATGTTCAAACCACCAGGCGATGAGCATTGTGAGATACGAGCGACCACAGCCAGCATCAAGGATCTGTATGGAATTAAAACGCTCGGTAAGTTCACGCAATGCGGGGCGCAACATCGCAAGCATATGATTGATTTGCCGGTACTTACGCACCTGTTTCGGAGGCATCGTAGCATCTTTAAAGAGCAAACCCAGGGCGCGAAGTAACACAGGAGCCTCACCGGGCATGAGTGGCAGGGTCTTGGATCCAAGCAACTTTTTCGTTCGCTCCTCTGTCCAATAAGCACACGCCAAGTCAGCAAAGTTTTCAGCCCATCGCTCCCGCACAATCTCACTCCTTCTCTTCTTACCCAAATGTTTTACGAAACGCTGGGCTACCACTCGCAAAGTCCGGCATCGGCAGCGTCATACTTGGCCCGCCATCCTCGACGGTACGCATACCGCCTTAAGGGTCGGACCTGCGTTTTCCTCGCATCGGCTCGCCCTTTCCTTCGTTTCGCCTTCCGCAATCCTATCCATCATCGACGCTTGTCACAATCCTAGGTTAGGGAGAAGGTAGAACATCGATCTCGGAGAGGACGGGCTCAACACGCAGGATTTGTTTTTGATTGAGAACGATACGGGTTCGTGTTTTGTAACGTCTTCCATTGGAAAGATCGGTGGAGACAATGACCATATTGAGGTGATAAACACGAGGCATCGTCGCTTCGTGAAACAAGCTCTTGTTGTCGTCATAGTAGTGGATGGTATCGGTGGTTTCATCGAGGCGTCGAATAATTTCGTCCAGAGTAAACCGCATAATCTCGCGCAAACCATATCCAGCGGGAAGGGGTTCATCTTTGGTGGGTGTAAAGGTGAGAGTACGGCAGTAGTGGATGACTTGCTCCAACTCGATCGTTGTACCTCGAACCGTGCGTTGTGCACGACGTAATTGCAAAACACTCTCGGATAATTTGGCCTCATCAATCCAGTGCATTCGCTCTTGTACACGTCCCGTAAAAGCACCCAAGCCAACAGAAGAGAGGGCATCTCCTGCCATATCGTAGTCATGGTCCCAAGGATTAAACTTTTTCACAAGCCCGTTTCGAACAAGCTCTTTGATTCGGTCTTTGAGAATATAGGCCAGAGAGGCAGCTCCAATAAGC
>JALTMC010000804.1:5174-10530 GCA_027005175.1 Myxococcales bacterium | reverse complement strand
GGGTAGCTATCGCATATGATTGAAAGTTACACGGTGCTATACATCATAAGCTCTATCCCCCTTCCTACCGCCGGTGGGGAGGGGGAAGTTGGAGTCCTATCAGAAAGCGATAGGAGGAAGGGTCTTATGACAAGCAAGCGGTAGATTCTCGCCGGTATAGGGCTGTCTGGTTCCCGCATGAGGTTGGAAGTAGCTCAACTCAAAAGACATGAGGTTGGAAGTTGATCACTTTGGGTTGAGGGCGCAACACTTTGGCGAGTAAGTGTGTCGCGATATCGAAATGAGACTCTGGCTCCATTGAAGGGCCAAGGAGTTGCTTTTGACCCGCTTTTCGAAGGCATCGGTCATCAAAAGTAGCATGAGCAGCAAGCCGTCTCATCTCATTGACAATGTAGAGAAAGTTAGCCGCCCTCGAAGGCTTCATCGCTGAACCGAGAGAGTTATAGAGGAGAGCATTCTCAGAAAACACAAATGCAGGCTGACTCCCTGCATAAACATGAAGGAAGTTCTCACTCTCTTTGACTTCCGTCATAATCGTGGCCTTGGTCTTTTTGTTTCGGATCATACCACTACTCATCACCGTTCGACCAAGGCTGAACTTCTTTTGTGTGACCGTCTGGGTCTCTTCTCCGGTGGAAAACCGGACCCCTCGCAACAACAAATCAATATCACCATACTGAATAGCTCTCTGCTTTCCTTGCCTTGACTCCACAACCAACTGTTGTCCTTCCAAGGAAAAGCCGCGCACCTCAAATTGAGTTTGCGACGGATCAACTTCATCTTCTTCCAACAACAAAACAGTGAAGCCACGATCGCGCAGCTGGCCAGCGACTGTCTGTGCTTGCTCAAGAGAAGCATACCCACCCACCACAGCAGGGCCTCCTGCCGGAATCGTCAAGCGAGACCGAACCTCATAAGCCGTCTTACCTAAAACCTGAGCAAGGGCCTGAACCTGAGCATCTTCCGCGCTTGTCGTATAATGCAAAGCAAGAATATACATAAAAATGCTCCTGTCCTCTCTTAAACGTAGTTGAACCCAACAATCCTGTCATCTCTCAAACACCGTTGATTGAGCTTCTATCTTGCCCGCATTTTCTCAGGAACAGGACGTGTGGACAGACTTGAAGCGATTTTGTCGGCTAACTCAGGATTATCAACAAAAGGATTGCGATTGTGTTGAAAGCGAGAGATATCTTCATTTCGTTGAAGTTCTTGTGCATCAACGGGATCATCTTTATTCCATTGAAGCAGTATCTCAGGCTCTCCCTCCACAAACTCCAAATCGTACGTCGTAGCCACATAGAACAGAGCACGTGCAATATTTCCTCGATGTTCGGCAGGTGGCTCAAACACAATATTGCCCTTGTCGTTGACACCAAGTTTTGAGTCAGCACTCTCCCAAAGGACCTTATCAACCACACCAAACGGATAACTTGCTCGTTTCGCGTTTGCTTCTTTGTCTGTCGGAAAAAGATGGTGAAGGTCCGAGATCGCCGCCGTATTCTTGACCCCTCGTGACTTCGGCCATGTGTGCTCCGTGTTCATCACATTCGACTCAGGAACACCGACAATCTCACGCTGTTGCTCTGTATAAACTTCCTTAACACGCCCCTCCTGGTTGTCGAGATGAGCAAACATAATCGCTCGTGCTACATCGTACCCTAACTCAACATGGTCCACACTCGCCTGGCGTATCGTTTTGATCGCATCCTCGGGGCTCATGCCTTCCAAGGTTTGAGTTGCCATTGCTTTGACAGGCTTCTGTGTCATCATACTCTCAGCCAACTTCATGGCGACTTGCCCTGCCTTGGACATATTCGCCCGCTCTTTGTCGTCGATCCCATCGCTATTGAGGTCAACCGCTTTCAGCTCTGCATGAAGCTCTCCCAAAGTCGCTTTGATCTCACCAAATTGAACACCAGGACGCTCATCAACCCCCGACAAAGCACCAGCCTTTTCAAAAAAACTCTCCATCGAAGCCCGCTCAACATCATTAAACTCTTGAGCCTTCTCAATGTTAACCGCCTTGTTGTCACCTTCCCTAAAATTCTGTAAGCGGCGACCCGTATACTCGACTGCAAGATGTGCATATTTTTTGGGAATTTTCATCGTTCTTACTCTTCGTTCATGTGTTGTTGTATTAAAGATTGATGAGGTAGCATGGGAGCATGGGACATCCGATAACCCAATTCACGAAAGAGACGGATATCTCCATCCCAAGCAAGAGCACCCGGAGGAATAGAAGCAGGATCAAGAGTCCCCTCAAGCCACGACTGAAAAAGCTCTTCCCTCATCGACAAAACAAGATCAGCCGTCTTCAGACCTGGCTCTTTCACCTCCACACCAAGCTCCGACAACAGCAGTGTATAAGACAGTGTCTCCTCCTCCCCCTTCAACCAAAGGGAGATCGTTCCTGTCAACTTGCCTCGTCTGTTTTTTAACTCCTTCATCCAACGAAAAAAACGGTCCATCTTCGGCCTCTCACACGGCTCACACTGGTGGCAATACCTCAAAAAGAAAATGGCCTAGGACAATGGAAAGCGGCCTAGGACAATTCCACTTCCTTTACACTTGTGGACTACTCACATGTGGGCTGCTCACACTGGTAGTGAACTACTCATACTGGTGGCAGTCCTTCAAAAAGAAAGAGGATCTGGAACCCTACTCTAGAAATAGCATGTTGTCTAGTGCCTTACCAAACCAATCCTCTCCAAAGAATGACTTGCATTTCCTCAGAAGACCCTGCACAGTGATGTGTCAGTAAAACAAGTCACCATTGGTAAGAAGAAAGAGAACAGGCAAATCCTGTCAAGAAAAAGAACAGGCAAATCCTGTCAAGAGAAAGAATAGGCAAACCCTATGAAACAGATAAAAAGACCCTGTGAACTGAAAGATCTCTGAGAAATATAGAGGTATTCATGCTCATTCATTCATCATTTCCTTCCTCTCGACCTGTGACCCCAAGAGAGTGGTGGCCACTTTGGGAGATCCCACAACGCCTACAATCGATGCTTTATATCCATCTTCGATTTCAGATTCAGTTCACGGAAGATGCTCGCCTCCCCGAATACAAGGGGGCACTGCTCCGGGGGGCGCTCATGTGGGATCTGCGGCAACAAGAATGCAAACGTCCTTCTCTGGAGAGCTGCAAGGAATGCTCTTTCCTTAGCAGTTGCAGTTATGCTGAGCTATTTGAAGCTGCAAAAGGGGACCATCTACAATCGTACCTTCAGCGTACCAATTGTACCCTCCCCTGTATACTCAAGCCTCCTTTGGAGTCCAAAGAGTACTACCCAAAAGGCCAGACCATCACCTTTGAACAGATTGTAATGGGACCCTATCACCACTATCTTCCCAAACTCATACAAGCGATTGTTGAATTGGGGCGGCGGGGTTTCGGTGCTGACAAAGGAAGTGGTGAGAGCCGATTTACTCTTCTCGACGTCCAAACCCACACACCTTTTGGTTGGAGAACCATTTCCGCAGCCCCTCATCGGTTGTACCCCGAACCTTGTCACATTTGGAGTGTTGGTCAATGGCCGATGTCCGTGATTCCAGCAGCGAAACTGCAACTTGATTTTCTGACACCACTCCGACTTCGCGTCGGTGGCCGTTACGTCAAGAGTTCTGAGTTGACGTTGCTACATTTAATCCGCTCCATCAGTAACCGCCTCAAAGACCTATACCAAAACTTCTCCAATGAACCCTTTCACAAACGAAAAAGAGGCCCCTTTCCAGATCTATACTCCGGCCTCCTTAGTCTGGCAGAAGATCCATCCATTGCGTTGGTCTCCAGAGATCTCCATCCAAAGAAGCTCAGACGCTATAGCAACCGACAAAAAAAGACGACTCCACTGAACGGACTACTCGGCTCCATTCAATGGGAGCAAGTCCCTGCTCCCCTGGTCTGGTTGCTGCAAGTCGGCCAACTTTTCCATATCGGTAAGAGTAGCATTCACGGATGTGGCCTCTACCATGCCAACGTAAGCCTGATGGGATAGAACATAGTGATCACAGTTGTCCCGATTCTCCATCTTATCAAGAGAGCAACGGATTCCCCCTACTCCTTGAACACACTCAAACCTAAGAGGTAAAAAACATGTGGAACTTCCTACAAAACTTTACGCAACAGATCCTTGACCCCATAGGCATCTGGATCGGCCTACTTCTGGCTGTCCCTGTATTCTGGACCTGGTACGAGGTCACTTTGGGTCGCCGGAAACGCCGCAAACGCTGGCAGCAAGAGATACAACAAAGTCAGGGCCAGCGTCCCTCCATCCTGATTATAGACTGTCTCAAAGGTAAAAAATCTGTCCGTCCCAAGGTCGAGGGATTCTGTCAGAAACACCCCGTTCTTCAAACCATAACAAAAGACCGGATTTTTGAGTACAGCACCGACAAAGAAAGCTTGGCACCTGAAGACATGCCAGCTTTGGTCGATGCGATTCGAGAGAAAGCAGTTGATGTCTACCGTTCCGGCACGGATGTCTTGCATCTATTTTACGGTGGACCTGCGATTGTCCCCTTCTTCCTCGGTCGAGAGTTTGCCAACGCTTGCCAAGTCATACTCTACCAACATAGCGGTGGCACCTACACCTCATTTGGCCCTCTCAACTATGATCTCGCTTCAACCTCAACCCTCTGAATCATGCTACCACACCTGTCAGCAATCCAAACTTATGCAACCCAACAAAACCACTCTCTTGAAAACGTATTGAAGCGAATCCAGGACGAGAGGGGCCAAGACTGGCTTGCCTATCAAAAGAAAGGATCGATATGCCTCCGCATCCAAAACCATCAAAGACAAACAAAAGCGGAGATAGAAGCCTGGATCAACCAACGGTTTTCCCGCTTTGGAACTTTCCAGCAATTCAAGCTATCAAACTCTCGAAGAACATTCACATTTTGTCTGATACCCAAAACAGACGCAGCCAAAGAAGAGCTATTTTCTTATCTTCAAACCCAAATGAACCAAAGCATATGGAAAGAAAGTCTCGAACAAAACCGCAAGAAAGATGATAACGGGAACCAGACAGCCCGAAAAAGAAATCTACTGTATATCCGTGGGACTAAAGTCCCACTCTGAGAGTAAAAAGTACGCTAAAGCGCACTCAGAACGACTTGCCCTTCAAGGAAAACCAAAGGATTGGTCCGACTTCAGTCGGATTTTTCTCCCTCAGATTAGAGATTTAGCCTCACGAGAGAAATGAACAAACTTACACACCAAAGGAGTCGCAAGAAAATGGCACGTAAAAAACGAACAGAACTTTTTAACCATGCAACTTCCACCGAATCTCTGTTTGCTGCTTTTCAAGAAGAGCTTCATCGAGATGGCCCTGCTGGAGCTGATCGAGTC
>JALTMC010000804.1:0-5164 GCA_027005175.1 Myxococcales bacterium | reverse complement strand
AGTCACACCTCGCGATTTTCGTAAGAATCACAAAGAGAACCTACAAAAGCTCCACCGACAACTTCGAGATGGAACCTACCGCAGCCTCCCAATCCTCCGATTTCACCGAAAGAAAAAACAAGGGGGGAAACGCCCTCTTGGGATCTGTACCGTTCGTGATCGAATTGTTCAACGCTCCTTGCTTCAAGTGCTCACACCGGTATTTGAACAACAGTTCCTCGATGTCTCTCATGCTTACCGCCCACGACGCTCCCCCCACACCGCCCTTCAACAGCTTCGCGCCCTACGCCAAGAAGGTTATCTCTGGACCTATAAAACCGATATCGAAGACTGTTTTGGCTCCGTCAATCAGGAACTACTCAACAAAGAGATCGATAGTGTTTGTGGTGATGTGCGTATGCGTCGCCTGATCCTCCGCATCCTCAAAAGCGGTGTCCTCGAATATGGCATCATTCAACGGAAGTTCCTGGGGCTACCCCAGGGCAGCCCTCTCAGCCCACTACTCATGAACATCTACCTTCATCCTTTTGATCAGGAGCTTGTCGACGCCGACTACAAACTCATACGCTTTGCCGACGACATGGTGGTGCTGGCCCGCGATGAAGCCGAAGCCGAAGCCGCTGGAGCATTTTTGGAGCGTGCCCTCAAACACCGCAAGTTACGCCCAAGCCCAGGAAAAACAGAGATCCGCGCCCTCTCCGACGGTCTGTCTTTTCTCGGCTTCCACATCGATGAAGAAGGACAGCAGCCCCACGACAAATCATTGGAGTCTCTCTACAGCAGACTCCGCAACCTCCACTCCTCCTGTGCCCGAAAGCCACCCGCAGAGCGGTTGTCTATCTTAACTCAGGTGATTCAAGGCTGGCGTTCCTATTTTCAAGGATTTGGCTCCTTTTCTCCCACACACCCGGAAGAACGTCTGGCCGCCGCCGAAGTTGCTCTACGAGATGGTGACCTCACTTCGACACAGCGTTTCCTACAGGGCCTCAAAGGAGAGGAACTCCCCGCCCACACCGATCGCCTCAAAGCCTTATTTCTTCAAGCAGACCTACCCACCCAGGCCCTCCAACTTGAAGCCACAATCACCTCCACGCCACATCAACCCATTCCCGACTCCGCTGTCCCTCTACCCAGCCTTGAAGAGTTCTCACAAGCCCTTCGAAACCCCACCGCACGACACAAAAAACAAGAGCAAGAAGCACCCGATTCGTTACCCTCCACAACGACACAAGCCCTCTCGCTTCGCGATGAGATCGCGATCCTTCGACACAAGGTTCACCTGGCCCCACACGAAGTCACAACCTACCAACAGCTAGCAGATGCCTACCAGCGCAGCGGCCAACTGGCCCTGGCACGAGGTGTTCTTCAACGCGCACTTGAACTAGAAACGACAACAGAGACAGAGAACATAGCACCACTCTCCAACGCTCCAGTTCCTATCCCAAATAACGCAACAGACTCCTGTGTTCCAGTCCCTATCTCAAATAACGCAACAGACTCCTGTGTTCCAGTCCCTATCTCAAATGACGCAACAGACTCCAGCACCAAAGAAAAGAAGGTAACAACACCAGATCCGCGACAGACAACATGGTGGCGCCCCCCCGACTCATCCATTCATCCCTCTTGGCTATATGCAGAAAAAAAGAAGCTATCCTTATCCCCAGAAGCTCGTGAGCGTTATCTGATGCTCTTTCAGGGACGCCGGGGGCTTTTAGCCCGAGCCATGATCCAGCCTGATGGTCGGTTGCACTACCAGATAGTCGCCAAACACCTGGGAGAGAGTAGTCTACAAGAGATGCTTGATGACGAAGCAACCTATGCGCTCTACCCTATTCAAGAGGATGGAGCCAGCCGAATCGCCGGTATCGACATCGATATCACCAAACAGGTGATGGAAGCTCACCTGGACAACCCCGACGCACACCAAGAAAAGCTCGAACAGGCACGTAGTTGGGCACTTCTCATCACAGACGCCCTCCACAACATGGGGATCGCGCCCCTTCTCGAGTTAAGTGGCTTTAAAGGCTACCATGTCTGGTTCTTTCTATCCCATCCCATGCCTGCACGCCGTCTGCGGATCTTTATGCGCAACCTGCTTCGAACACTACCCTCTCCTCCTGCTGGTATTCACGCCGAACTCTTTCCCGATCGCGATCATCCAACACCTCACGACCCTGGACACCCCATCAAACTGCCTCTGTCCTGCCATCCCAAAACAGGGAAGAGAGCTGTCTTTCGACACCCTGCAACAGGTGCTTCACTTCCTGCCGAAGAGGCTCTGTCCCGAATAGAACCCACCTCCCCTCAGCTGCTAGAGGACTGGCTGCTCGACCAAAATATTAAGGACAAACTCGAAGACCTGGATGAACGATACCCTCTCTCCACAAAACTTATGGGGCATTGTCTCATCCTTCGTCGCCTCTTTGAAAAAGCACAAGCCGTACGACACCTCCAACATCGAGAGCGAGTCTCCCTGCTCTACACCTTTGGTCACATCGGTGAAGAAGGCCAACACTTCCTTCACGCAACCATAAGCCTCTGCTATGACTACGATGCCGCGATCACACAACGCTATATCGAAAAACGTCGAGGCTTCGCCATATCCTGCCCCAAACTACGCGAAAAACATGGCGACCTTCTCGACGGCGCCCCCTGTCAGTGCTTCTTCCGCAAGATCCCCTCGGATGGCTACCCAACCCCCCTACTTCACGTACTACCCGCGAAAAAAGTATTCAACGCCGAACAACTCAAACCCAAAAAGAAGCACACCTCCTCAAAAAAGAAAACAACCCCATCCAACACACCCAAACAAAAGAACAACTCAACACAAGAAGCTCACCCCACCCCACCACCTGCCTCATTCACTCCACCACCTGCCTCATCTGCCTCACTCACTCCACCACCTGCCTCATCTGCCTCACTCACTCCACCACCTGCCTCATCTGCCTCATCCACTCCACCACCTGCCTCATCTGCCTCACACACTCCCTCCACATCAGCCTCGAACCAAGCCAAGACGTCCCCTGAGGTTTCCAAAGAAAAAGTAACACTGCCTGACAATGCCGATACCCCAGTCACCACTCACACATCAGACTCAGTCTCTCCTCCAGCACCAACACAAAAGCTCCCTGGCCATTCTCAAGAGGATAGCCCACACCCAAAGGCAACCAGAAAAGCAGCTTCACAAAAGACAGAACTCTCAACTTCAGATAAGGTAAAAGATAAGGCCACCCCACAACACAGACCATCCACAAAGACAGAGATGACCGCTCCTCATCCTGCGGCTCGCCCCTCCTCTGGCCAACGCGCTCAATACCGAGAGCAGCTCCACAAGCTGATGCAGCAGTACATCGAACTCAAACGACATATGCGAGGCTTGGAGAGATCGATCCAACGAACATCCGATGAAATGGCGACGCTCTTTGATCTCCTTGAAGCCGACACAGCAGAAACAGAACTTGGCCTGCTCCGTCGCATACAAGATGAGGATGGCAACTGGATATGGAAACTAGAATTCTAAGTTCACCACAGATTCGCTCCACACCACCACCCAGAAGTGTAAGAAGAAGCTTTCTCATTGCTTCTTATGGCAAGATCTGTCACGAATTCGATCCACACCACCACCCAGAAGTGTAAGAAGAAGCTTTCTCATTACTTCTTATGGCAAGATCTGTGACGGATTCGCTCCACCCCACCACCCAGGAGTGTAACTAGATATGAAAACTCGAATTCTCAAACTCCCTTCTCTGGAACCTCTTCTCCCGAGTTCCTTACCCCGTCACATCACCGTTGGAGTCCCAAAATGCGTGCGATCTATCTGACAATTCAAGGCTCCAAGATCAACAAAGAGCACCAGCGCATCGTTATCCGCAAAAACAAAGAGATCCTGGGCAAGTTCCCTATTCGTGAAGTCAAGCGACTCATCCTTCTCGGCAATATACAGCTCACCACCCAGGTCATGCGTATGCTGATGGACCATGGAGTGGATGTCTCCTTTCTCTCCACCCGTGGACGCCTACAAGGACGCTTGGTCTCACCCCACTCCCTCGACGGTCCCTTACAAATCGCCCAAGTTCAGGCACTCAATAGCCCGGACTACCGACTCCTCTTCTCTCAGATCATCGTTGAGCACAAGATCGTCAGCCAGCGCCGTATCATCAGCCGCCATCTACGCAATCACCCCAATCCCGCTCTGAGCGAAGCACTACAACAGCTCGAACGCCTACAAACTCGAATATCCAACACCAAGGACATCGCGAGCGTGATGGGCCTGGAGGGAGCTTGTGGCCGCCACTATTTTCAAGTCTTTTCACACCTGCTTCGCAACCAGAACTTCACCTTTGAAGACCGCAATCGACGTCCACCTCGTGATCCAGTCAATGCAATGCTTAGCTTGGGCTATAGCCTACTCACTCGCGAACTCGCCCACCTCCTCGAAGCCAATGGGATCAATCCTTTTCTTGGCCTCCTTCACGGACTTCGCAAAGGCCGCGACTCCCTGGCTCTTGATCTGATCGAGGAATTCCGCGCCCCCGTCGTCGACCGCTTCATTCTCTCCCTACTCAACCTACAACAGTTTCATCCCGACGACTTTCATCACTCCACTCAACATGGCGTCCAACTTCATGAAGACTCTCTTCGACGATTCCTTCGATTCTGGGAAGAGAGAATGGAAGCCCCAATCGCCGAACATGGCAAAACCCTACGAGAGTCTTTTCGATTCCAGGTCGCAGAACTGGAGGACGCCATCCTTAAACACCGCCCCTACCTCCCCTCCTTCTTCCCCGATTAACTACACACGAGACTGGCCCCTATCCGTCGAAAAGCACCGCCGGCTCAGATTGACCTATCTTCTCCGATAAACTACACACGAGACTGCACCAAAGAACACTTCCTGTCCATCCCCATGAATTATGGAGAGATATCATGCGTACCTACCTGCTATCCTACGACATTCGCGACCATTACCGTCGAAAAAAAATGGCAAATCTCTTGCTCGACTACGGTCATCGGGTCCAGTACAGCGTCTTTGAAGCCATACTCTCGCCTGAAGACTTCACCAAACTCAGTCAAGAAGCCATCCCCATCTTGGACAACAAAACAGATTCACTCCGTATCTATCCACTATGCCAACGCTGCCTTGCCCAACAACTGGCCTATGGAA
>JALTMC010000803.1 GCA_027005175.1 Myxococcales bacterium | reverse complement strand
ATATTACTCTTTGCAGTTTGGGTCTTTTTTGCATTCCTTTCAAATCAGTAACAAAAAGTTTAAAAATGATGATAAGTATAACTGTTATTACAATGAGAGTTTTGGTCGTTGACGATGATGAGAACATTAGGAAAATACTTAGGTTTATGCTTCGAGAACACGAAGTTATCGAAGCCTCGAATGGAGAGGAGGCAATTCAACTCTACCATCGCTTCAGACCTGATGTGGTTTTGATGGACGTTATGATGCCTGATATGGACGGTGTTGAAGCCACAAGAGAGATACTTCAGATAGACTCTAATGCTATAATCATAGGTATTACAGCATTTGCAAGGAGTAAGGGTAAGGATCTACTAACAGCAGGAGCAAGAGATGTCCTTGAGAAACCATTCTCCAAGGCAAAAATTGTTGAGACCCTAAGACGATACGCGATCATAATGGACGAAAGCTGAGATTGGCTTTGGGCTCGTTTCTTTTCTAAGTAAACTACCGGTAGTTATACTTATTAAACCTGCTGGAATCCCTGAGCCTGATGATGTGCAGTTTCTGTGGTGGCAGAGGATACATTGAAGTGGAGAAGAGCTGCGAAACCTGTCGTGGAAGTGGGAAAGCAAAGAGCTTTGATCCGAAGATAACTGCAGAACTGAGTGAAGAGCAACTGAAAATGTTTTTCAAGGGAATATGCGGTGTCTGTAAGGGTACTGGAAAAGTAAAAATCGTAGAAGTATGCAAAGAATGCAGAGGAAGTGGAAAAGCTGGGAAATGCAAGATATGTGGAGCAAAGATATCTGGCGGTGGTGATCTCTGCAATACCTGTAGAAAAAAGCCACACGCCTATAAATTGAAAAACAGTTGTGGAATAGAAGATGTCAAGCTCAACAGAATATATGTTGGAACTATCTCAGCCATTACGGACATTGGAGCTATTGTAAACCTGAACAAAAGACTCAGAGGACTGATACACAAGAAAAATCTACCAGACCAGAATTTTGAAGAGGGAGATGAGATAACAGTTAAGGTCACGGGAATTCGACTCACAGGTGAGATTGACCTCGCCTTACATCCCATGAAGGATTACGCAGTGGTAGAAATCTCCAAGAGTGTTCAACACGTAAATGTCATCGAGTTGGGAGATTACGCTGGTAAAATGGTTGAGGTGAGGGGAATCGTCACCCACGTAAAGCAGACCGCCGGTCCAACAGTTTTCACAATTCTGGACGAGACGGGTTCAATCAATGCCGCAGCGTTTGAAGGTGGAGATCGAGCATACCCAGAAATAGGGGTTGATGATACTGTCAGAGCTGTTGGAATTGTCAAAAGAAGGGATGCAGCACTCCAACTTGAAGTTCTCGAAATGGAGAAGTTGCTTGGTGAGGAAGCACACCATGTAAGAAAGAAAGTTGAAGAGGAAATATCAAGAAGATGCAAGCCAGAATTTAAAGGATTCCTTATTGAAAGTGATGTTCTGGAGAGTTTGAAAGAAGAAATGATGAACGTGGCTATGGAGCTAAAAAAAGCCGTTTACGAATCCCGACCCATAATAATCAGGCACCACTGGGATGCTGATGGCACGTGCGGTGGTGTAGCTCTTGAAGTTGCACTCACAAAACTTGTAGAAGAAGTGCACTTAGACAGGGAGGCAAAGTACTACTTGGTAAAAAGAAAGGTTTCAAGAGCACCATTTTATGAGCTGGAAGACCTTGTAAGAGACCTGGATGAAAGTCTTGAAGATTCTGAAAAATTTGGAGATAAAATCCCGCTTGTTGTGCTTGTGGATAATGGATCGGGCAACGAGGATGTACCGGCGATAAGACAGTTCCTGACCTTTGGCGCCGATGTAATAACCATAGACCACCACTTCCCCGATGACGTGGTTGATTCCTACCTCCTCTATCACATAAATCCACATAAGGCAGGTGGAGATAGCAACTACACGTCTGGCGTGTTGTGCGCTGAACTCGCGAGGATGATCTCACAAGTACCAGACACGGACATGATAAACCTCGCTGCCATCTCGGTTGTAGGAGATAGAGCCGAAGGAGAAGTCGAAGCCTACATCGAACTGTCAGACAAAAACAGGGATGAACTCGCAGACATCGCCCTGGCTGTCGAGTATGAAGGATTCTACCTTCGATTCAGATCCGCCAGTAACATAATACACGAGATTCTGGGACTTGGAAGAAAGGACAGACAGCAGAAACTTGTCAATATGCTCTGTTCCTACGCAAGAGCATCGATTGAGGAGCAGGTTAGTACAGCAATGGAAGGACTTAGGATACAGATCCTGCCAAATGGCATAGCCCTTGCTGCTCTGGATGTAGAAAACTATGCAAAGAAGTTCACGTTTCCGCCACCGGGAAAGCTGACAGGTGAGGTTCACGACAGGCTCAAGCAGAAATACAGCAAAATTGTTACCATCGGTTACGGTCCAGACTTTGCTGTGATAAGAAGCGAGGGGGTCGAGCTTGATATTCCGAGAATCGTTGAGGAGCTCAGGCAGGAGGTAAATGCGGGCGTTGATGGGGGTGGACATCTTGTTGTTGGTTCGCTCAAATTTGTCCAAGCCAAAAGGAAGGATGTGCTCGCAAGACTTGCAGCAAAGATAGGAAGTCTATAAACTGCTCAGAGACGGTTTTTCTCCTCTAAGCTGCATTCCAAGTATCCGATCAAGAATTTTGATAAACTCCTCCTCCATTCCAGATGGAATCGTGGCACCCGCTGCTACAC
>JALTMC010000802.1 GCA_027005175.1 Myxococcales bacterium | reverse complement strand
CCCTTGCCGCTGTGGGATGGCTACGTGTTGGGGTTGCCTCCTTCATAGAAGCGGCTGCCTTTGGTTGTTTCTTGGATGGCGGTGCTTTGGTCTTGTGAGTTTTGGATGGCGGTACTTTGGTCTTGTGAGTTTTGGATGGCGATGCTTTGGTGTCTTTGTTTGGGGTGGGAGCGGGCTTTGCCTGATGTACGGGTTTGGGAGACTGTGCATACACCACAGGGGATGTTTCCAGTCCGAGCGGGAGCACTTGAAGCAGAAACGAAGGAGTGCGACTGCTTTTGGAGTGAAGAGCCGGGGAAGTCAGCACCACAAAGATGGACAAGATACAAGGTCTCCAAAGCCAGGAGCCTGGTTTTTTTTTCGTTTGCGACATTGGGATCAACGGTGAAGGCTGATGATGCGGATACCTATTTTACCTTCGACTTCGACCAACTCACCGCGACCGATGCTTTGTCCTTGCACGACAAGATCAAGTGGTTCGTGTGGGGAGCGGTTGAGTTCTAAGATCTGACCAACACGCATGTACATGATGTCGCGAGCGCGACAGTTGATTCGTCCCAACTCCGCGATTAGAGGTACAGGAACATCGCTGAGCACCGGTCCCATCTCATCGAAGTTTTCTTCGTGCTCTTCGGGATGTTCCATGTATTCGCTGGCAGCAGCTTGTTGTTCATCCATTTGGTATTCACTCCTATCAAGGGTTCCATTCATGGGAGGTTCTCCCACCTCAACCACTTCTTCAATACGGATCTGCATCTGAGGGTGGGAGGCGTCATTTTCGAGACGGCATCGCAGGGCATAATAAGGGTGTTCGGAGAATTGAAGCATCCCTTCACCACCCCAGAGGCGATCTTCTTCCCGGCGATGGGCCAGACAATTTTGGATTAAGATGATGTCGTCTGTTTGCAAACCCACAAAATCTGCTTCACTGAGATCCACAGTTCCAACGCGCAGAAAGCCTTGGACCTGGGTGTCTGCCACTCGATGAATCTTTTGACGAAAGAAATCGTATTCTTGGGGTGAGTTGTGCAGTTGAGGCAAGGAGTTGATCATCTCATAGACCAGGTTCGTCGGTGAGTATAGCCGGGCAAATCCGTGTTGTCCCAGGTATTGTAGCCTCATCTCCTTGTGATAGAAGGTGGTGCTTTGTGAGATGGTGTCTTGCAGAGCATACAAAGAGGCGTGAATGCCTTCCAGGCGAAGTTCGACCTGCAGTTGGTTGCCCCAAGTTTCCTGTAGCCCTCGTAGTATTTTGAGAATCAGGTATGTAAAAATCCCCTTTTCTATCTCGGAGAGGGGAATTCCCTCTTCGACATTGCTACCACTTCCACCCAGGGCGCGATCCAACATGACACGGGCTAAGTGAGGGGAGAACTCCACCCACACTCTTTGATCCATGGGCAACAGAGCGATCTGCAGGAGTAGGGTGGGGGGAACACAGAATTGTTGCACCTGTTGGTAGGACAAGATCCGAGAGGAGGTCGCCCATTCCCATGAGATGGAGCCGTGAATAAACGGCTCAAGCGTGGAGAACAACTGAGTTGGTAGATCAGGGGGGAGCAACTCTGCCGGGGCGATCTCCGACCATCGGTTGAAAAACTCAATCTCCTCCCGTGTAACGGTTGGCAATTGCTGAAACGAATAAGTTGGGATATGTATTGATTGGTCCATATATACTCTCAACACGTGTGTTTTGCCAATACGACACTCGGGTATCGAGTGGAGTATTTCTCGGCAGCAGCCTTGACCACGAGTGGGGGTCATGGTAGTCCAAATGAAAGCAAAAAGACAATAGTTTTTTCGCCTGCTTTTGTCTCACTTCGGTTTTGTGCTTGTCTTCCTTGTCTTGCGATAGAGGCCCATTATGTCACGACGTTTCTTGCTGGCTTGTGTCCAATTACATGGCTCCAATCAGCTTCAACAAAACCTTGAAAGATGTCGGCACTGGATCCGATCGGCCAGTGAACGTGGCGCGGAAATGGTCGTACTTCCTGAGGACTTCGCTTTTCTTGCCGAGAATGAAAACGAAAAGCTGGAGCTTTCCGACAGCGATTTTGAGCGCATTAAAGAAACGATTCGGGAAGAGGCCATTCGGTTCGGGATCCACATCCTGGCTGGTGGTTACCCCACCAAGGTAGAGTCGCAGGACCGCTTGCGCAATACGGCGACTCTGTTTTCTCCCACAGGGGAGGAACTCGCAGATTATCACAAGATCCATCTCTTCGACGCAGACCCTCCTGGCTTACCACCTCTGCGCGAGTCGGAGCTGATCGAAGCAGGCTCTGACGTCTGTGTGGCCGAAACGGAGCTGTGTGCTGTTGGCTTGTCGATCTGTTATGACCTTCGGTTTCCCGAAATGTATCGCTCTCTGGCTCTACAAGGTGCTGAGCTTTTCGCCGTCCCTGCAGCATTTACTCTCACTACCGGAAAAGACCACTGGCGTGTGCTACTTCAGGCCCGAGCCATTGAGAACCAGTGCTATGTCGCGGCTGCCGGACAGTGGGGGAGGCACTCGGCCAAACGTCACTCCTTTGGGCAGTCCTTGATCGCCGATCCCTGGGGTACTGTGCTTGCTTGTGCCTCAGAAGGAGAGGGCCTGGTTGTTGCAGAGTTCTCACCCAAACGCATCGCTCAGGTCCGAGAAATGGTTCCCTGCCGGAACCATATTCGACGCGATCTTTTTCCCGGACTTCCCAAGCCAACCTCTGACTAACGATGTGGGGGATCT
>JALTMC010000801.1 GCA_027005175.1 Myxococcales bacterium | reverse complement strand
TCACCCATCTGGACTTTGTCTTGTCGATTCTGGAGGGGGTTCCCACGCCCACAACATAAGAGGTTTTTTTCTGATGAAGCGAATTTGTGTGTTTTGTGGCTCGAAGCCGGGTATACGTGCTGTGTATGCAGAGCAGGCGAAGGTGTTGGGGCGATTGTTGGTGAAGGAGGGGATCGAGCTTGTTTATGGCGGTGGTCGTGTTGGGTTGATGACCGAGATCGCGGATGCTGTGTTGGCTGAAGGTGGTCATGTGATCGGTGTGATTCCACAAGCTCTGGTTGAAATGGAGGTGGCGCATCAGGGATTGCCCGATATTCGTGTGGTTCACTCCATGCATGAACGCAAAGCACTAATGGCCGAACTCTCGGATGGATTTATTGCGATGCCAGGAGGTTTTGGTACTTTGGAGGAACTCTTTGAAGTGATCACATGGGCACAGCTCGGATTTCATCCAAAGCCCTGTGGCATCTTAAATGTGGACGGTTATTATGACCCCTTAATTCGGTTTATCGATAGCTGTGTTCACGAGCAATTTCTCCGTGCGGAGCACCGTCATATGTTGCTATCCTCTGACAACCCTCACAAGCTTCTCTCGGAGATGCGAGCTTATATGTCCCCCGATGTTCCAAGGATCTTAAAGAAACAGGAACTCTAAGTCTTACGCAATATCGAAGTGTTCACAGGTTAATGGTCCACGACCCTCAGCCCATCCGGTTTTTGTTCTGTCGATTCTGCCGGACCTGCGCTCGGAAGGGGATTTCCACGCCCACAACATAAGAGGTTTTTTTCTGATGAAAGCTATCGAAGTTCAGGACAGTTTTGGTTTGGATCACTTGGCGTGGGTAGAGAGGGAGCCCTTGAAGGTTGGGCCTGGTCAAGTACTTCTTCATATGAAGGCAGCATCGCTCAATTATCGGGACCTGCTTATGGTGCAGGGCTTGTACGACCCAAAACAGACGCTACCTCTTATCCCTTGTTCTGATGGAGTGGGGGAAGTGGCGGAGGTGGGAGAGGGTGTGACGCGTGTGGCTGTGGGAGACCGTGTGTGTCCTATCTTTGCACAGCGATGGATCGCTGGCGAACCCACCTATGAAAAACTTCGTTCCACACTTGGAAGTCCTTATGATGGTACCTTATCACAGCAGATGTTGCTGTCGGCAGAAAGTGTCGTCAAGGTCCCTGAACATCTCACAGATGCAGAAGCGTCCACCCTGCCTTGTGCCGCCTTAACTGCCTGGAGTTCTCTTGTGACTCTCGGGCGAGTCAAAGCGGGTGATGTTGTCTTGGTGCAAGGAACAGGTGGAGTCTCTATCTTTGCTCTTCAGTTTGCCAAGTTACTGGGAGCACATGTTATCGCTACATCAAGCAGTGACGAAAAACTTGAGCGCGTTCGTGCACTGGGTGCTGATGAAACAGTCAACTACAAGGAGTATCCCAAGTGGGGCAAAGTGGTTCGTGGGCTTACCGGGAAGGTTGGTGTGGATCATATTGTTGAGGTCGGTGGGGCCGGAACATTGCAAGAATCTCTACGAGCGATTCGAATCGGCGGCTGTATCAGCATGATTGGGGTGTTGGCGGGTGGTTCCTCCGATGTGAATATTCTTCCTTTGGTCATGAGGCAGGTTACTGTACAGGGCATTGTTGTTGGTTCGCGTGAAGGCTTTGAAGCAATGAACCGCGCGATTCAGGTGAACAAACTTCAGCCCATTGTAGACCAAGTCTTCCCCTTCGAGGAAGCCCGCGATGCCTTCGATTCTATGATGGCAGGCAAACACTTTGGAAAAGTATGTATTGCGATCCCATAGCCCAAAACTGATTAGTGCCGTTTTCGCAGGATAACGAGGAAGCGGTGTGGACCTTGGTTCCCGTTTCTGCCAGTGCGTTCAGATGATGGCCGCTTTCGCAGGATAACGAGGAAGCGGTGTGGAGCTTGGTTCCCATTTCTGCCGGTGTGTTCGGATGATTGTCGTGTTATTGTCGTTTTCGCAGGACAAAGAGGAAGAAGACGGCGAGGGTGAAGAGAATACCGTTGGCGGGGGCATGGGGTGACGTTGTGGCGGTGCAATTGCATCCGCTTTCACCAGGTTTCGTGCCCGTTCCTGCATCGGTTGGTTTGGGTGGTGGTTCGGGTTTTCCAAAGCAGTATTTGGTGTCACTGCTGAAGCTCTTGCAGGTGCTGGCGACAGGGCAATCCTCTTGACTGACACAGGTGATACCACAGAAGGAGTCTCCACCCGATTCCCAGGGGATGCATTCGGAGCCTTTGTCGCAATCTGTAGAGCCCTTGCATTTCACGCCTTGTGAGCCTGTCGCTTTACAGATACCATCAACACACATCGTTCCCTGGGTGCAGTCTGTGTGCTTTTTGCATTTTCCGCGAGCTTTGCATTTTCCATCTTGGCAAACGTAAAAGCCGGAGCAGTCACTGTCAGCCTTGCATGTATCGTTGGGTTTGCAGTAGCCTTGGCTTACTGTTTGTAGATTGCATTTGTATCCAGGAGGGCAAGCTTTGGCATCGGAACATGCTGTGCTGCATATATTGCCATTTTTGGTGACGACACAGCTCATGGGCTTGGCACAATCATCGTCTGCTTTGCATGCATTGCCGATCTTGCCTTCTGGCTGGCATTTGTTCTTTTTGCAGGTGAATCCATCGTCACAATCAGCGTTGTTCTGACAGCGGCCAGTATCAACACATTTTCCGCTGATGCATTCCTGATGGGATGCACA
>JALTMC010000800.1 GCA_027005175.1 Myxococcales bacterium | reverse complement strand
GATAGCTTGAAGGGGAGTTATTTACGACGTCGTCGTCGTCTGCGACGTCGTCGTCTGCGACGTCGTCGTCTGCGACGTCGTCGCTTGCTCTTCTTTCCGAAATAAAGCCGATTGTAGCGACGGATTAACTCTGAGGTATAGTCCATCTGAGGTAGGGCATACAGGACACTACTCTCTGTTTTTTCTAACATCAGGTAGAGGTTGTTTTGTTTGGCAATCCTCTGAATGATGATCTCCATTTTGCGGAAGATCTTACGGGTGACGAGAGCCTCCGAACGTGCCAGTTGCCGGGTGTATTTTGTGTACATCCTCTGAAGTTGAAAGAATTTTTTTTGTAGCTTCATCTGTGCTTTTCGCTTGGCTTGCCCACGAAGGATCGTTGCTCGTGATTCATAGAGCTTCTTTTGTCGCTTCAGTTTCTTTTGCTTTCTATTCAGAAGCTTCTGAAACTGTTTTTTCTTTCGTTTTAAGATGGACTTTGCTTTTTTCCCATCTTCTACGGAGTTGAGTGCTTTACGAAGGTCGATATAACCAATTCGAACTTCGGCTTTTACAGGAGTGACGCTCAACAAATAGAGCGCGGTAAAGAGTATGGACAAACGCATATATCTGCTCTCCTTCTACTTAAAGTTTCAGTGTTTGCTGTTGCTACCGGGTTTCATCCCTTGATCGTTTGACTACATCACAAGTAGGTTCTTTGTAAAGGCTGTGCTCCTTGAGAAACAAGCTAGAAGGCATTTCCAATGCTAAATTCGAACAGGATGGGATCATCCTGTCCTTGGCGGGGAGTCAGTGGGATTCCCCATTCGAAGCGGAGAGGGCCGATGGGTGAGAACCATCGAAAGCCGAAGCCAATGCTATAAAAGAGACCCAGGGGTAAGTTGGGGTGTCGTTTGTCTTGGAAGAAAAACTCGTTGTCATCAAATGCATTTCCTGCGTCAAAGAAGACAACTCCCTTGATGCCTACCTTGGGGATAATGGGGAATTCGATCTCGAAGTTGAACAGTACCTGTTTGTTTCCCCCCCAGTTGAAGTCTTCCAGTCGGAAGGAACTCTCGGAGATCGCAGGGATTTTTCGGGTTGGTCCGACGGTAAAGGAGCGGTATCCTCGGATCGAGTTGATACCTCCCATACGATATCGTTCAAAGGCTGGAACACCGCGTGCTGCGGGGCTTACAATCCATCCGATGTTGGCATTGACGCGCATCACAAACTGCAAGGGGAGGCTGACATACCATCGGGATGTGAGAGAAAAGCGGGCAAATCTATTTTGTGAGAAGGTTACTTTGTCTGCGTACTCAATAGAAGCGGTTTGGTAGTGACCTTTGGTTGGGAATATCCTGTTGTTTCGTTTGTCATAGCGAATCGACAATCGAACACTGCTGGTGACAGTCGCTCCATCGGCCCCTGAGAAGAAGCCTTTGAGGCGTATTCCTGACTCCAAGGTGTTGCCGCTGGCATTGATCAAGACACGTTCGAATTTGTAGGTGAACAGGACATTGAGGTCATCGATGATGGGATAACCAAAGGTCATGGTTCCACCTGTTGTGGTTTGTACAAAGCCGATGGTGAAGAGAGTTCGGAAGTCACGTTGTGAGTTGAATGCTGAAAAGGCAAAGGTCAGTGGCAAATCAAAGAAGTAGGGCTCAACAAACTGCAGCTGAAAGAGTTGTCGAATTCCTGAGATCTGCGCGGCAAAGGAGAGAGACTGTCCTCGACCGAAGAGGTTGTTTTTGGCAATTTGGGCGTTGAAGACGAGGCTCTCGACGGAGCTAAAACCTGCACCAATCTGGAAGGTGCCTGTTGGTTTTTCTTTCATGATAAAGCGGATAATGATCCGGTTGGGCTTGGTTCCTCGCCGGGTTACCACTTTGATACCAAACAAAGGATGTGTTTTGGCAAAAAATCCCAAGGCAAAGATCCGACGTTGGCTGATACGTACGCGGCTACCGTTGTAATAGTCGCCTTCGTACACTCGGATTTCGCGTCGAATGACCTTGTCTTGTGTGCTTGTATTGCCAGAGAGTTCGATGCGTTCTACTCGCACACGAGGACCTTTTTGAATCTTGAGAGTCAGGTCCATTGTCCGAGTTTTGTGGTTGAATTTGTATTGTGGATTCACATTGACGTAGGCGTAGCCACGGTCTTGATAGAGTGTGGTGATGCCTAAGATAATACGTCGGTAGAGCTTGCTGCGGCTGAACAATTCACCGGGCTTGATGGTGACGATGCGCTTGAGCATCTTCTGAAAGCCTTTGATGTCACCCTTGAGTTCCACCTTTTTGTATCGATAGCTTTTTCCCTCTGTAATCCAATAGGTGATATAAATCGAACGTCGATCTCGGTTGAGGTAGACTTTGGGCTTACCCAATCGAACCATGACAAAGCCATGGTCGAGATAATAGGATTGGAGAAAGAACAGGTCGCGGGCAATCAGGGCTTCTTGGTAGGTACTTCGCCCGGAGATCCAACTGAATAAATCATGTTCAGAGGTTTGCAATACACTGCGCAACTTGGTGCTGGAAACTTGAGCGTTGCCAACAAAGTTGATCTGTCGAATGCGTATCTTTGCATTCTCTCGGATCTGGAAGGTGACAATCACCGAAGCCCGCTTGGGCTTTGAGACTTCATACTCGACCTCCGCGAGATAAAACCCCTTCTCTCGATACAGGTCACGGATCTTCTTGACATTTTTCTGAATTTTAGAGAGGTCGAGGATCCCGTATCTCTTGAGATTCATAACCCCTTTGATATCTTCCAGGGTGAGTTCTTTGAAACCTTTGATCCGAATTTTCCGGATGGCCGGTTTTTCAATCACCTTATAGAATAGTAGGATGCCTTTGGGGCTTGTTTCGGCCTCTACCTTGACATCGCGAAATCGTTGCATCCGATAGATCCTACGGATATCTTCACGGATGGTGGCGGGGTTTAAAGGTTGACCGACTTTGGTCAGGATTTGACGTCGGATCGCAAGGGCTTCTGTTCGCAAATTCCCTTTGACCTGGATTTGCGTCACCATAGGTGTCGTGGTTACTTGGGCTTGAGCTGAGGGCACAATCAGTGCGCAGCAAAGCCAACACCAGAGGGGAATCGAATATGAAATGGAACGATAACCTATCAACATTTGGCTCCGAGGAAAAACCATAAAATGCTATATACAAAAGCTTGCTATTCGTTTGTCATACGTTTGTCATACAGGGGAGATGAGTGCTGTAACACAGGTGTTGTCTATCCCAGCTATCTGACGGTGCAGATGTGTATATACGCAAATGAAAGAAAAAGCCACAACAGAATTCGAATTTCTCAAGAACCCCCGTCTGTTGAGAGGAGGGAGCCGGTCTTTGGAACTATCCCCAGAGTTTCTACATCCTCGATGGGATGGACTTTTCCGGCTCTGATCTCCAACTTCCTGTCCATCTTTTGGGCAAGAGCTAGATTGTGAGTCACAATGATGGGGGTGACATCCCATGTTTGATGAAGTTCCAGCAATAACCTGTGGATGCCTTCGGAAGTCCTTGCATCCAGGTTTCCTGTCGGTTCGTCGGCAAGCAAAAGAGGAGGGCGCATCACTAGGGCTCGGCACAAAGCCACTCTTTGTCTCTCTCCCCCACTCAATTCTCCAGGTCGGTGTTTGGCACGCTCATGCAAGCCTACCCAGTTCAAGAGTTCGTCGGCTCTCTCTTTGGCTTCCTTTTTCGAAAGTCTCTGGATAAAGGCTGGCATCATCACATTTTCAAGGGCGGTAAATTCTGGGAGCAAATAGTGAGCTTGAAAGACAAATCCCATGCTGCGATTGCGAAAGGTCGCCAGCTCATCTTCACTCATCGCCAGGATATCTTGCCCCAAGATGCGGATATCTCCCCGGGTCGGAAGGTCCAAGGTCCCGAGGATATGCAGCAACGTACTCTTTCCTGCACCAGAGGCACCCACGATGGCAACGGTCTCTGAGCGCGAGAGCGAAAAGGTCAGATCTTGCAATACGTCAATTCTGTGATCCTCCAACCAGAATGACTTTGTGACCTGAGAGACTTCCAGCAAGGTCTCACTCTGACTTGCCGATGCTACGTCAGCGTTGGTCTGAGTTGGCTTGTTCTGAACAGGATTGGCCTGGATCTTCTTCTTCTCCTGCTGCTCTGCAAGGGGCGGCTCTTGTTCAGAAGGTCCTGTTGTCTCTGCTCGTTCAGGTGCCGCCAGCCAGACTGGGGTAGGATTGGAATCACTCATGACAACTGCCTTTTTTTATTCATGTTGTAGACCTTCCACTGGTTTCATCCGCGAAGCTTGAAGGGCCGGGTAGACGGTTGCTAAAAAGCTAATGGCGAGGGAGGCAAGAGCTACGGCGATAAAGTCGGTGAGATGCATTTGAACAGGCAAGGATGCGATGTAGTAGACATCTGTATCCATCGGTATGGGGTGGTTGATCAAGTACAAACAGGTTCGCCAACCGAGCAGCAATCCAAGGCAGGTCCCGATAACCCCGATCGCAAGACCTTGAATCATAAAGACTCTCATGATTCCACTGCCCGTCGCGCCCATTGATTTCAGAATCGCGATCTCTTCTGTCTTTTCCAAGACAACCATGGTCAATGTGCTGACAATATTGAAGGAAGCCACCAGGATGATCAGCGTGAGTATGACAAACATGGCATACTTTTCCATCTGTAGTGCACCAAAGAGTTGACTGTCCATCTCGATCCAGTCACGGACTCGATAGGGACCACCACCAATGGCGCGTCGAACCTTCTTTTTGATAAGCCCTGTCTGAAAGATATCGGTGACACCCAACTCAATGCCTGAAACAGTGTCGTACATCTTGAAGAGTTTTTGCGCGCTTCTCAAGGTTACAAAAGCAAACTTCGTATCAAATTCATACATCCCTGTCTTGAATACACCTGCAACCCGGAACTTTCGCACTCTTGGGGCTGGACCCATGGGAGTGAGGGTTCCACCCAAGGGCGACACTGCACGAACCACATCTCCCACCATCACACCCAGATTCTGAGCAAGCTCCTTCCCCAATAATATTCCCGGATATTTTCGGGGAATCTTGCGTTTGTGAACACGTCTTTTTTGCAGGGGAGGGGAAGAGAATATCGGAGGAGACGGGAGCTTCATCATACGAGATGGAGCAGGCTTCTTGTGCAACGTTTTTTGGCCAGACGTTGTTGCCTTATCACGAGGTGGAGCGGGCTTCTTGTGCAACGTTTTTTGGCCAGACGCTGTGGTCTTTCTTTTTGTGGTCTTTCTTTGGGAGAGAGCATCTTTCATCTCTGGAGGCAGGCGTCGAATCAGTGGCTGCAGCTTGAGGTCATTGACAGAGATGGGCTCCCATTGTGGTGTGGCTGGAATACGTTGAGGTTGAAACAGAAACTTAAACTTTCCAGACCGCATCTGTTTGGTGATCTTTTTGACTCGCGAGGCGTTGTTCGTGATACCCCGCAACAACACACCTGCGTTGTTGGTGGAGGAAGACAACATGATCTCATTGGTGATGAAAGGAGAGCACTCTCTGACTTCTTTCACCGTGCTTATCTTTTTGCACAACCGTTTGGGTTGAACAAAGTCACCTGTGTATCTGTCGATCTCCATACTGGGTTTGGTGTCGATAATCTTTTGTCGTAGGTCCTGACCAAATCCGCTCAAGACGGAGAGAACAACAGTGAGAGCCCAAACGCCCACCAACACACCCAGGATACTGATCAGGGTAAGGAGTGAGACGACATGGCTGCGGTTCCTGCCTTTCAGGTGCCGCAGACCGATTAAGACCTCGTACAACATCGCTTAGTTTTTCAACAATGGAAATAAGATGACGTCTCGAATGGAGGCGGCATTGCAAAGGAACATCACGAGGCGGTCGATTCCGATGCCTTCACCAGCGGCAGGTGGCATACCATGCTCCAACGCTGTGATGTAGTCTTCGTCGTAGTCCATTGTTTCGTCTGCTCCAGCGGCCTTCTTCTCCATCTGACGTTCGAAGCGCTGCCGTTGATCGGTTGGATCATTGAGTTCACTAAATGCGTTGCCAAGCTCTCGACCGTAGATGAAGAACTCAAACCGATCGGTGTATTCCGAGTTTTCTTCATTTAGCCGGGCCAGAGGGCTAATTGCCGTGGGATACCCTGTGATAAAGGTGGGTTGAATCAGCCCGTCTTCTGCGATCTCTTCAAACAAGAAGCCGATCTGCTCGCCATACTCCATCCCAGCGAGTGGGTTGTCCCCTTCTTTGGGGGCAAAGTTGGCATGGACCAAGTTCGCTAACTTCTCGGCATCATCGAGTATCTCTTCGGTGATGGGCTCTTGGTTGTTGGCTGGACCCCATGTTTTGTTCCAGGCCTCGACGATACTCTCTTTCATCGTCATGCGACGCCAGGGTGGTGTGAAGTCAATGACTGCGTCCTGGTACGGTAACACTGTTGTTCCACAGACTTCTTTGGCGACTTTGGATATCATGTCTTCTGTGAGACACATCATATCTTCAAAGGTGGCATAGGCCATGTAGAATTCAAGCATCGTAAACTCAGGGTTATGCTGGGTGCTCATCCCTTCGTTTCGGAAGTTGCGATTGATCTCATAGACTCTCTCAAGGCCACCCACCAAGAGTCTCTTCAGATAGAGTTCAGGTGCGATTCGCATGAACAAGGGGCGGTCGAGTGCGTTGTGATGCGTTGTGAATGGCTTGGCCGCTGCCCCTCCAATTAATGGATGCATCATAGGGGTCTCTACTTCGAGAAATGATTGCTCGTCGAGGTATCGTCGAATGGCCTGAATGATCTGCGAACGCTTGCGAAACAGATCGGCGACATCTGGGTTGGCGATCAAATCAACATACCGTTGACGGTAGCGTTTTTCGATGTCCTTGAGACCTTGAAACTTTTCAGGTAGTGGTCGCAGGGCTTTGGTCAGGATCTCGACATGGTCAACCATTAGGGTTAATTCGCCGGTTTTGGTAAGGAAACAGCTCCCTGTGACGCCGAGGATGTCACCGAGGTCACAGAGTTGAAACCTTGCAAAAGCCTCGTCACCAACACGGTCTTTTCGGACATAGACTTGTAGGTCTCCATCTCTGTCTCGTAGCTTGGCAAAGGCTGCTTTTCCAAAGGAGCGAAACAAGATAATACGTCCTGCAAGAGAGAATCTTTCCTTTCCAGGTTTTCGTCCAACATTTCGACCTGCACGCATGACGGGATGGCCATCTTTGTCGACTTCACCACTCGGTGCCCAGTGGTAATAGGTCTTTACGTCGGAAGATGTGGCTGTTGGTTTAAAGTCGTTGCGATACGGATTCCCTCCCAACTCGATGAGTTGATCAGCTTTATCCATACGATGGCGGACTTGTTCTGGGAGTTCTTCTCTTTTACTCATATCAAAAAAAACATTCCATCTCTTACGGTGCGGCGCAAAAGCTGCCTGTGTCGAAGACACCTGTTACAGCAAATTATTCGTGTCATCATTTGCTGTCGAAACGTGTCCAAAGTGGAGTTGAATACTGGCCTTGATTCGGGGGGGGCTGGCTAGTGGAAAAGCAGGCCCTGACGAGGCGAACGCAGCATACTCACATTACTACGTAATGTCAACACAAGCGTTCAAAGTTTGCAGCATCAATAGTGAAGCTAAATAGTGAAGCTATTTAAATAGTTCAAGTGCCCACTGGGTGTTGGGGTTGATCACTGTGATAAAAAGGAGGAAACCAAAGAGGATGGTCGCAATACTCATTGTGGCGAGGCCGATTCGGAGCATTTGTTTGGGTGTCATGGGCGGTGCGTTGAGTAGCATACGAAGACGTTTGAGGAGAGTTTTTTCTCGGTCGAGTGCTTGGGGGGAACTGTTGAGTCCAAAGTTGATGCCTGTGATGCTTTTAAGAAGCAAGACATCGCGACCTGAGAAATCCGTTCTGTTGCGTAAGAGCGCGAGTTTTTCAGCTCTTTGCATATACATATATTCGCGAAAAAACTCTGCGATACCGATGGCTGTCAGGATAAAAAGCAGCAACATCTCTAGCGATAGGCTGAGCACCATTGCGCCTCCGAGAACGGTGATGGGTAGGGCAAAACCTGCTGAAGTCCGGAGTGAGTATGCGATGGCGTGAAGGATTCGACCACCATCCAGTGGCTGAACGGGAAGTAAGTTCAGCAGGTTGAGAAGTGCACCAAGCACTGTGGCCATCAACCAGAACGGTGTGGGAAAGAGGATATATAAGAAGAAACAAATGGCTGTGAGGTAGGCACCCCAGAGAGGGCCTGCGAGGCTCACTTGGGCAAGCGCATTCCAGGAAGGCCAGGTGTCTTCTGTGACGGTGGCTGCGCCAAAGAACGGGATCAAATAGACTCCTCGAATCCGCATGCCAGCCCGGTACATCGACCAGACATGTCCAAGCTCATGTCCCACCAAGAGCATGGCGAGGACCAGGGCGAATTGCCACTGAAAGAAGAGCGCGTACAGGCCGATGGAGACCCCAACATAGCCCGGTTTGATGGTTTGGAGCAAAAACTTGGCACTTTGTGGAAGCCACTTGACTCCGATCTTTCCAAACATTGCCCAAAGACCCATCCATTGCTTTGGGTTCTTGTTAGCTTCTTTGGGCCAAGTTTTGGAGAGGAGCTTTTCTTCTTCGATCTCCATCTCATTGATGGCGCGGTACCGAAGCCGTTCGAGATCGGGTGTTTGTTCTCCGGGTCCCACTTGTTGTACAAGTAGGGCGAGCAGGAAGTCTGCATCGCGAACATCAATGATGGGATAGGCCGGATTGCCAAAAGAAACATTGCGCTGGATACCGTAGAGGTGTGGGCCAAAGTTTGCAAATGCGAGTTCATGCCCCGACCGAGTGACAAGTCTGACATAGCAGAGTGGATACGGATTAAAAAAAGCTTCCACAGCGTGTAGGTGGATGGACCTGATATCGGGCCATGTCACATAAAAGGTTCGGAGTTCATCTTCGTAGTATATCCCGAAATGGTCCACCGAGATGCTGCGTTTGCTATAGGACCCAAGATAGAAAGCTCCACAAGCGATCCCCCAAATCGCTGTGATGGAGAAGAGCATGGTCTGCAAAGGCTGGGTGACTCGCAATAGGGAAGCTATCCAGTAAATGATAGGGCTCGTGGCTGCAAGGCTGAGGAAGAGAAATATCAGAAAACGGCGGTAATTTCCCCGAAAGTGGTAGCTGCGATTGGGAGGGATGGTTGTTGTGGGCAGCCTGCTCTTGTGGCTTTGGACACGAAGAGGGAGCTGAAGAAAAGCAGGTGGATCAAAGACCAGATCTCCGTCACGAGTTTGACCCTCTTGCAAACCATCCTCATCAGAAGACTCATCACCGATCTCGAAAGGAGGGTTGTAATCACTCCAAGGAGTGGAGCTTTCCTTGGGGGTAGACCCATACCTCTCTTTCTCTCGGGAGGGAAGCGACTCTAATACAGGGTCTGGTGACCTCTCCTTCTCTCGGGAGGGAAGCGACTCCAATACAGGGTCTGGTGAACCAAGGAGAGATGAGGGGGACTCAGCCCTGAGCAAACTTGTACTCACAGACTTCGTCCCCGCCCATGACGATGAATCGGACGGTTCCGTCGATTTCTGAAGGAGCAACAGGGCTTCTGATTTCAAGGTGTCTTCCCTTTGCTGCCAGAAGAAGTTGAGGTCGGGCTTCGCCTGAACTATGAAGAATCATCTTGGGCTTCGCCTGAACTATGAAGAATCATCTTGGGCTTCGCCTGAACTATGAAGAATCAGGTTGGGCTTCGCCTGAACCATGAAGAATCAGGTTGGGCTTCGCCTGAACCATGAAGAATCAGGTTGGGCTTCGCCTGAACTATGAAGAATCAGGTTGGGGAGGAATCTGTTTCTTCTGGTGTGTTCTCTTCCCGTCTGTACTTTGTCAACATACAGTAGGGAAAGTTCCCACCGTCTGCTTTCCTCCCCCATTTTATCGATTCAGCCAGTCAAATGCTAGCCCCACTCTATACTTTTTTGTCAAAAAAATTTTTTGATAGTAGCTTGACTTCACCTACTGCCCGTGCTAGCCTCCTCTGCGAGTCATTGTGTAGGCTGACCTGTACCATACCACTTAAGGGGGTTTCTTTTCAGCTTTTTACCTTTCTGTCAAGAATATCTTGTTTTATCTTCGCCTCTTGAATGCGCTTTTCCTTCGCGAGAAGAGGCGTGTTGGGATTGTCTGATCCTTCGAACCTTTCTTCACTCTTCCATCAAAATGGGCTGTTTTCTTTTATGTGAGCAGAAAGCCTCCACAACAAGGGTAGGGGACTCATCTCTCGGAACTTCTGCCGCTCGGCTCAACCCCTTTGTCGCAGTGTTGTCATTGGAGCCAATACCTTCCAGAGCTATCTCAGAGGCTACAAAAACAAGCCACTACACAAGAGTGCCTATAGGTCTCCGTCACCGGGAAGCTGTTTTTTTTCGAGAACATGAGCACCAACACAGTAGAGCAACTCTGGGCGGAGGTCTCCGTCACCGGGAAGCTGTTTTTTTCGAGAACTCCTGGCAACGTTTGCTTGTAACTTTTTATCGGAACAAAGCAGAGAAAGTACTGGCTACTTATACATC
>JALTMC010000799.1 GCA_027005175.1 Myxococcales bacterium | reverse complement strand
TATGTCAGAATTTCTGGAAGATGACAAAATTGTATTTTTGGCGACTCACTCTGCCGCACTTGTTCGGAAATGGTGCAATAAAATTATGATTCTTGATGGCGGTGAGATTAAGTTTTTTGGTGAGGACTTCTTTGAAATCCGTCAACCTAATGGCGATACAGATGAAGTTGAAATTCAAGGAGATAAAGTCATCATCACCGACGAGTACGGTGACGAAGTGATCAAAACCATCCCTGTCTCCTTGATTCTTGAAGATGGAACGAAACTAACCATTGGGCCTGGCGGTGAAGTCGCGGTTACCAATCGGCAATTGTTTGCACAAGTCACAAACGGAACGATTCAAAAGAACAACCGCTCTACTCTCTCTGGTGGATTGAAAGAAGAGTTGATGGAGCAAGGGCTTAGCGAAGAAGAAGCTGTTGAGAAACTAGAACAAGCTGGCAATCTTATCCAAAATCTCGTGCCAGAAGATGCCAACGTCGATGACCTGGCCCTGTTTAACTCAGCCGACCTGGATTATCTCTTCCGTGACGGTGAGTATCTTGTTCGAAACTCCGAAGCTGCCTGGACCACCAACCCCGCTGATGCCTCTCCTGCTGCCCGAGAAGCCATGCAAGAAGGTCGCTTGATGGATACCGTTTGGAGAATGGGCGGCTTCTGCGAAGAAGCCGAAAATATCCTCCTCGACTTTCTTGAGCAAAGCTCTACCTCCCCACAACCGCAACTCAACGTCTAAACGTATCAATTTCCACAAATATAGAGTGTTCCCGTTCTATCGGATGCTCCCGTTTTTTTGAGTGTTTCCGTTTTGTCGGATGTTTCGATGTTACGAAATCGTCCTGTGATGTTGGAGCTTCCTGTGCTATGGGAGTGTTTTGTCATCTTAGAGGGGTTTCTTGTAGGGATTGTGTTTGGTCGTCATCTGCGAGGTCTGCGAGGTCTGTGTCATCTGCGAGGTCTGCGAGGTCTGTGTCATCTGCGAGGTCTGCGAGGTCTGCGAGGTCTGCGAGGTCTGCGAGGTCTGTGTCATCTGCGAGGTCTGCGAGGTCTGTGTCATCTGCGACGTCTGCGACGTCTGCGACGACGGGGTCGTTCTTCTTGTCCGCCTTCTCCGGGAGTATCTGGATTTTGTACTGTGGCTCCCTTCTTTTTCTTCATAAATCGTTTTTTGGCTTTGCCACGAGCAAAAGCTTGCTCTACATTGACGCCTGTACCGGAGCTTTCGACCTTCAACACTCCCATCTTTAGGATACTGCGCACCAGAGCAAAGGGGGATTCTTTGCCGACCCGTCTGGCTTCTATGGTGAGAGCTTCATTCCAATGGGGAGACAAGCAAAACAGTGCCAGGGCAGCAGTGCTTGCGAGAGAGTGGCGACGTAGGTCTGCTTCTGAATCGCGATCCATATCACACAACCTCTCCACCAAAACAAGTAAGTTGTTGCAGAGCGGGTGACGGTTGGTGTCGTTGACCTTCTTACTTGAATTGGGCTGCGTTAATATCCATAACGCTTCTTCAAAGGTGGGGGTAGGATCTCCTGCAAAATTGATGGCCTTTCCCTCAAGAAACACGGTACCATCTTCTTCAATGGTCAATGTCTTATCCATGAACTCTGGCTTCTCACGCTCTTTTCCCAGTAGAGCAGTGTCCATGAGTTCCAAAAAGTCATAGAGTTCTTGTTCTTCATCTACAATCAATCGAAGCTGATCGGTGCGAATATTCACAAAGCGGTCTTGCTTGAGAAAGCTCTTAATGAACTCTTTGCGCCGCTCTTGTCTGGGAGTAAGCTTCTTTTTGGCTTTTGGATTTGACATGAAGGGCTATCCATTCCTAATTGTGCGTGGACCTTCTCGCCGTTTGGACCTACGCTCACTTGTTCGATAACTTCACCCATTGTAGCCCATACTTCATCCCACTACAACATGTCTTCCTTTTTTGAGAGGTTCTGAGAGGGGGAAAGTCAGAGGGAGATCGGGTGAAGTGGGGAGCAAAGAAGGCTAGCCAACACGTTGAGCCCAGCGGGACATCCCTTCGATATTGGCTCTGACCACAGTCGAAGCTCCAACATTGGCACCTTTGGTGAGGGCTTTAAACTTAAGGAAGCCAACATCGTCTCGTCGTGGAGCGGAACTCAAGGCATATCCGACAAACCCTGGTTTGACCAACCAGGCTCCATCGCTGTATTGGCTCCTTGCTCCCACTTTGGAACTCAGTGCAGATGTTTCAGGCTCAAGCAACTCCCAGAATGCGACCCGGTAACCATCGATCTCACCGGCATCGGTGAGAACCAGTTCCTGGTGGATAGAGCCCAGAATGGGGATACTGATCCGTTGGTAAAAGCGGACTTGATCTGGTGGAGTGAAGCGGTCGTCAGCGATGGCTCGTGACTCTTCAACGTGGTCAATGTGTCCAACATAATTATCCACATCCATCACTCTTGCAATCAAGGCTTCTGGGTCAACTCCTGCGATAGGCAGGAGTCCAAAGCCCTCTTGGGTGCTTTTGCCCGCAAACTCCCATTTTTCAAAACTATAATCGGTAGGGGGGTTGTGAGGAACTCGTCGCAGGACGCGCTCTAAGAAATCGTTTGTCTTCTTCATGATTGTCCCTTTCTTGATAACTGCATGAAAATGGTCTTCAACAATGCTTTAGCTCGAATCTGATTGGCTGATAACGTTGTCTTTCTCAAAGAGTGTGGTCGAAATGTAAAAAAAAAAAACGGGAGTTAGAGATAGGG
>JALTMC010000798.1:7923-10577 GCA_027005175.1 Myxococcales bacterium | reverse complement strand
AAGTTATCAAAGAAAAATAAAAAAAAAAATATATCAACATCCGTGAAGGATTATTGATGGTTCGTTCCCCTTATACCGCCAAACTCTACATCGATGGCAGCTACTTCGGACAGATCACGCGCCCCCGCTCCATTCGATTGTATGCGGGATACCACAAGGTAGAGGCACGCACATCCAATCCTCAAGCCAAGCGACGGACCTATCGACGAAACATCAGCATCCGAAGTGGTGGACGATTCAATCTCAATCTAAAATTTTGAGTGAGAATCTCGATCGAAGGTTTTGAGTGAGAATCTCGATCGAAGGTTTTGAGTGAGGATCTCAATCTAAGGTTTTGAACGACAGGCAGAGTGTTTTAGATAGAGTCGAGCATAGCGAGGCATATGACGACCGAGGCGGCGGTAAAAAAGACGGGGCAGGCCGACAAAGAGGTCGATCCGATTGCCTTGAATACGCCCTCCACGATCATGGGCGACAAAGCAACCATCATGACGATAGCCACGGCGACTCAGTAATTTCCCTAATTGGGGAATGTACACTCGACTGCCCAATGGGATTTTCCGAGTATCAACGGCCAAAGAACGAAATGGAATTAATGCTCGCCCCATCGCACCTTTACTCATTGGAAAGCGCCGACGATTGAGCACTGTCACTCGCATACAGCGCAGGCGGCTTTGTCGCCCACATCGGCCTGCATACTGCACCAACTGCTTGTTGTACAACATCCCGGAACCCTGCATCAACAGATCACGGGCAAAGCGTTTCGAGACTCGCGTATAGACCCGGTTGGACCTTCTCCAACGCAAACGCACACTGCGCCTAGCAATCTTTCGATCATGCTTGGTCTCTTGTGCCAGCCAATATACGGTCATGCCATGCAAACCTTTGTCGACACCTTTCGCCGAACCTTGGGTTGGGGTCTGAGCCGAACAAGTCAACAACAAATATGTCAATGAAAAAAGATAAGTGAGCATGTCTCTATCTCGGTAAAGATTCAAGAAAAGAAATCGCATCGTATTAAACGGCAGGTCCATCTATAACCTACAACTATTCGATTGTGATAAATTGTTGCAAATCATGATAAGCGTTGGGCTGCGAAGGGCTAGCCCAACGCATCGAGGTCGTTCGCCACCCTCTGCGACATGTTCATGAAGAAACCGGGTTTGTGCCCAGATATCGCTAAAATGTAGCGTTGTTTTTGTCGGCCTAGTGCCCCAACACTACTACAATTTAGGGTTGTGCTTGCCATGCTACAACTCGACTGGAGTATCTCCACCCTCAAAAATAGGCCTGTTTAAGCACGGGCCTACGGCGATTAAAATAAGGTGGCTTATGTTGAAAAATAGGCCTGTTTAAGCACGGGCCTACGGCGATTAAAATAAGGTGGCTTCTACGAAGTTCGGGTAATTGGCATCCATAGCACAGCAAGGTAACTGCCTCTCATCCATCGACTGAAGTGTTCCTCTTTCTACACTGTTCATGTGGACTTCGTATTATGTTGAAAAATAGGCCTGTTTAAGTACAGATCCACATCGATTAAAACAAGGTGGCTTGTGTTGGTTTGGACTCCCTTTTGAGGTGCTCTCGTGCGATGTTTGTGGCGATCCGACCACGGGGAGTTCGCTGCAAAAGACCTTCGCGAATCAAGTAGGGTTCACATACTTCTTCGATCGTATGAGATTCTTCTCCAACCGCAGCCGCAAGGCTCTCCACACCGACAGGACCCCCATCGTACTTCTCAATAATGTTGAGCAGAACTCTGCGATCCAGATTGTCCAGACCGAGATGGTCAATCCCGAGACGATCTAAGGAATGGTCCGCTGTCTCTTGGTCAATCAAGCCTTGGTTTTCAACTTGTGCAAAATCTCGAACTCGGCGCAACAAGCGATTTGCAATACGAGGGGTACCTCTGGAGCGACGCCCGATTTCAAGGGAGCCTTCCGCTGTAATCTCTATTTCAAGCAGAGCCGCACTTCGTTTGACAATCTGAGTAAGTTCCTCTGAGGTATAAAACTCAAGTCGATTGATAATCCCAAATCGATCGCGCAATGGTGAGGTGAGCAAGCCCGAACGTGTTGTTGCTCCCACAAGAGTAAAGGGTTTTAAGGGTAATTTAAGATTCCGAGCATGGGGGCCTTCTCCTACAATGTAGTCAAACTCAAAATCCTCCAAGGCGGGGTAGAGGTTCTCTTCCACTACAGCATTTAATCGATGGATCTCATCAATAAAGAGAATGTCTCGCTCTTGTAGATTGGTGAGCATCCCTGCAAGATCGCCTTTGCGCTCAATCGCAGGTCCGCTCGTAATGTGAATATTCACCTCTAGCTCCCCAGCAATCAAACGCGCCATCGATGTTTTTCCCAACCCAGGAGGACCACACAACAAAAGATGATCCAGCGGCTCCTCTCGCTGCTTTGCTGCCTCCACAAAGATCTTAAGGTTGGCCTTCATGGCCTCTTGACCGACGTAATCATCAAACGATTCTGGACGAAGCGTACGATCCAATACCCTGTCTTCCAAACCAGCTTGAGGACTCAAATTTTGGCGACTTTCCTCACCATTTGTTTGTTGGTTCATCGAAAATCCCCTTACAACTTCGTTAGTTTTTGTAGACCCATCATCACAAGTTGCTCTAAGTCCGCCCCGGCATCGAT
>JALTMC010000798.1:0-7913 GCA_027005175.1 Myxococcales bacterium | reverse complement strand
CTCCGGTTCCATCATAGCTACAACCTTCTCAATCTGTGCAGCACGATAGCCAAAGTTGACAAGCGCAGAGTGCAAATCGCGCAAAATAGCCTTGTTCTTCTCTGCTTGTTGAACTTCCACAGCAGAAAGTCCAAGGTCGATGTCGATCAGCTTGTCGCGCAACTCAACAATCATTCGTTCCGCTTTACGCTTGCCAATCCCCGGAATGGAGGTCAGACGCTTTAAGTTTTCACGTTTGATCGTATCGACAAAGTCTCCAGGTGTAATATGACTCAGTAAGTTCAGTGCCATACGAGGACCAATGCCAGAGATTTGAATCAACATACGAAATAGATCAAGTTCATCTTGGGTTGCGAAGCCCAGAAGATTAAAGGCGTCTTCCCGAATATGTGAATGAATAAGGAGCATGGCATCCTGCCCTTCCTCAGGCAGGGCGGTGTGGGTTTTAAGAGAGATCATCACTTCATAACCCACACCGCCCACATCCACAATTAATCGGTCCAACCCTTTGACAGCCAATTTGCCGTGCAACCTTGCGATCATAAAACACTCACTCCTTCTTCAACATTGAAACTACCATGAACATATGTACAATAGACAACATGTATGTCAGGTTATAGCACACGTTATCGAAAAGAACCTCCCTTACAGAGTTGACAGGAAATGATGAGCCAGGACCAGATAAACTTGTTTGCGAATGTGGAAACGGAGTCTGCCACAGACTCTGCAGCACACAACGAGAAGCAGATCGAGATCAACACTCTTACGGATCAGCTTAACTACCACGCCCATCGCTACTATGTGTTGGATGATCCTATCATCTCTGATGCAGAGTACGATCGCCAGTACCGCAAGTTAGAAGCGTTAGAAGCGGAGTATCCCGAATTCAAACGAGCGGATACCCCCACCCAACGTGTGGGCGGTCCTCCTCTGGAGGGTTTTGAGAAGGTCCGTCACAACGTCCCGATGCTCTCCCTGGCCAATGCCATGGACGAAGATGAGATGCGTGAGTTTGGCTTCCGTATCAAGCGTCACTTGAAAGTGCCATCAACCACGATCATCACCTACGTGATCGAACCCAAAATTGATGGTGTTGCCATTTCACTTCGGTACGAAGATGGTCTCCTCACCATGGGAACAACGCGAGGGGACGGTGTGTATGGAGAAGATATCACTGGCAATCTCAAGACGATACAGAGTATACCACTTCAGTTGAATCGCGATGGACACCCCATCCCCTCTGTCTTGGAGGTGAGAGGGGAAGCTTACTTCCCACGCGACGTCTTTCATGCTTTTAATGCCAAGCGATTGGCGGCAGGAGAGCCAACCTTCGCCAACCCACGTAACGCCACGGCAGGCTCGCTGAAGCAGCTCGACCCCAAAGTAACAGCACAGCGTTCACTCGCTGCCTTTTTGTATGCTCCAGCTCTTTCGGAAGGAGTGACATTTGAAAGTCACTGGGACTTTCTATCCGCCCTCGAAGGATGGGGGTTTCAGGTCAACCCGCTCGGTCGATTGTGCGAAGGCATGGAGCCTGTGATTCAAGGGTACCACGAGCTGATGGCCTTGCGTCCCACTCTTAATTACGACATCGATGGCATGGTTATCAAAGTCAATGATTATGCCCTACAGGAGCGATTGGGTGCAGTGTCAAAGAGCCCTCGTTGGGCCATCGCGTTTAAGTTTCCAGCCCAACAAGAAACGACTCAAATCGAAACCATAGAAGTTCAAGTCGGTCGCACAGGAGCCCTGACACCTGTCGCTCATCTCACGCCCGTGAATGTGGGAGGGGTCACAGTGTCTCGGGCCACCCTCCACAACCAAGATGAGATCGACCGTAAGGATATCCGTGTTGGCGATACCGTTGTGATCCAACGCGCAGGTGATGTTATTCCTGAAGTGGTCAAAGTCATTAGGGACCTCCGCCCTGCCGACTCCCAACCCTATCGATTGCCCAAAGTCTGTCCCATTTGTGGCTCAGAAACGGAGCGAGCCCCCGGAGAAGCTGTCACAACATGCACCGGACTCGATTGTCCGGCCAAGCTGAAAGCATCTCTCCAACACTTTGCATCACGGAAAGCGATGAATATCGAAGGGCTTGGAAAAAAACTTGTAGAACAGGTCATTGATGGAGGGATGGTTCGACATATTTTGGATCTTTATCGCATCGACCTCGAAGGCTGGATGACTCTCGAACGCATGGGGAAAAAATCGGCAACAAAGCTGTTGGCCAACCTGGAGAAAAGCAAAGAAACCACCATGCGTCGGTTCCTCTTTGCCCTGGGCATTCGACATGTCGGAGAGGGAACAGCGAGGATCTTGTCGGAAGCACTTCCTTCCCTTCAACAGATCTACGATGCCTCGCTTCACGACCTAGAAAACATCCGTGACATCGGCCCGATCGTAGCTGCCTCGATTCACAGATTTTTCGCCCAGGAGAAGAACCGAGAGACCATTCAGGCCCTTCTCGATCTTGGCATCCATCCAGAGCCTCCCTTGCCCAAAGAAACCACAACCACAGAAGATCCAAACTTCGCAGGCAAACGATTTGTACTCACTGGCTCTATGGAAAGCTTGTCGCGAAACGAAGCCAAAGCCTTGATTGAAGAGCGAGGTGGTAAAGTCTCCGGCAGTGTCTCCCGAAAAACCGACTTTCTTGTTGCCGGTGCCTCAGCCGGTAGCAAACTCACCAAAGCACAAAACCTTGGTATCACCATTCTTACAGAAGAGGACCTCACCACCATGCTACAATAAATCAAAACGCAGACAAGTCCGGCGTAAACGCAGACAAGTCCGGCGTAAACGCAGACAAGTCCGGCGTAAACGCAGACAAGTCCGGCGTAAACGCAGACAAGTCCGATAGAAACTTAGAACTTGGAAATGGATAGGATCCTTCGGTCAATGACCCCCGCCCCATCTGGACTTCGTCCTGTAGATTCTGCCGGACCCGCGATCGGGGGATTTTCACGCCCACAACATAAGAGGTTTTTTCTGATGACACAAGCTCAGATCTTTCATATTGTTGTACTTCTTTTATTCATTGCTACCTTTGGAGAAGCATCTCTCTCTAAGATCATTGCGATGGAGACGCCGCAATGGTTCAGGGATACATTTAAAGATACATGGTTGGGGAAGTTTCCCATTCCCTTGATGTACTGGAGTATTGCTTTCGCTGAACTCACGGTTGCGGGGATTTTTGTCGGTGCTGTGGTGATGATGGAGTTTAAGACAGGAACCCCCAACACTTTGACAGGGTGGGGTTGTCTTGGAGCCATGGGCATCTTTATCGCGTTGTTATTTGGACAACGTGTCTCGGCAGATTTTCCAGGAGCCGCCAGCTCTTTTTTCTATGCTAGCATGAGCGGTGTGCTTTGGTATATCATCCAGAACCTTCCCCACTAAAAGAGTCCCGCTTCTTGTTTTGTGTTGCCCAACACCTCTCTTCTTCCCAAACCTACATCAATGACAGAAAGGCCAGTATTTATGAGTTCGGACATCACTCCGACGGCAGAGAAAAGGATATCCCCCGTAGAGTCACAAAAGACAAGCAGTTCCTCACCTTCTCTGGAAGAAAAGACAACAGCTCCAGGCTTTCAGCAACGCGAGAGTTACGCTCTTCTCGGGCTTCGCTTTCTATTTGTGATGACACTCTTTGATCTCCTTCGCCACGTTATATCCCTGTTTGCCTTTACTCCTCCCCCGATCTCTCCGGGAAGCTTTCATCCATGGATGATGCTGTTCAACAGCACAAACTACATACTTGGAATACTTGGTTGTGTCACGATGTACTTTTTGTGGCGTGGTGGAACAAACACCAAAGACCGCTGGGCCGGGATGCTTCTGTTCCTACTCCAACTGGCAACAGTGCTCTTTGTGTTTTGGGCAAACTCAAACCGTTGGGTTCCTGGATTTACCAATGCAAAGGTTCCTGCTTTTGTTCGTTATGGGAGCCTCCTCTTGCTTTCTTATGGCATCCCCCTCGCATACGTATGCACTGCGACCCGTCTCGCATTCTGGCCCCAAGCAACAGAGTCCCCCAATGCAAACAGGCTTCGCAACCTTTCATGGGGCGTTGCCTTCGTCTCCTTATTAAGTATGCTCTCGATGTATCTTCGGATGGGCTTTGGGGGCTCGGCAAAAAAGATGGTTAGCGACTCTCTGGTAGCCCTTCACTTGCCCTTCTCCCTTGTCATGCTGGTGAGCATACTTATCCTTGCTATCCTCATGGTCATCACAAAGCAGAGCCATTACCAAAAAAAGTTGCAAGAGCACGCGAGCTGGCTCAAAGGCTATCTCAACCTACGGATGATCTTTGTTTTGCTCTTCTTACAGCTTAGCCTGGGGCTCTTTTTAAATGGTGTCACGATCTGGGCAATTCTCAAAAAAAGCCAGAGTTCGATTCATCTTTTTGCCCAAACGTTTCCCAGCAATTCTCTATTCATTGGGCTTTGTCTCGTCTTGTGTCTGTGGGGGGGATCTCGTGCTAAAGAATCGAAAGGAGCTTCCATTTGGTTCATCGTCAGCTCTCTCTTTCTCGCTGTAGCAACTACCCTTAACGCTATCGTTTTCATTCAACAGTTTTCTCGATTAACCCAAGATAAGCTCCTGACTCTGATGACTCCCGCAGAGACCTGGATGACCGGAAGTGCAAGTCTACTGAGTTGGCTCACACTGTTATTCTTTCTCTCCGCACTCCGACACATCGCCCGCGACTTACAAGAGCATAACTTGGCTCGAAGGATAAGTAATCTACGCTGGATTCTTGTGGGATTTAGTTCCTTTTCAGGGATTATCCTGATCTTGTTTGCTGCTGCAATGGGGAAAGCGGGATTCTTATTTTATCTGTTTGTTGGCTTCTGTATTTTTACGGGGGGGGTCATGTTGCTTATGCTTGTTTTTGTCAACATCTTTGAGATAAGCAAACTCATCGAGAGAGAGCGACTTCTTCTCGAACCCTCATGATTCAGGTTGTTCGTCACGAGGGACGGAAAGCCCGAGCAAAGATAAGGGAGGTTTCGGATCGCCCTTGCTGGCGGTACATCGCACCGTCGAGGCGGTGCACCAGATGCTGGGCTTTGCAAGCCGTCACAGAGTATTCGTGAATCCTGTGGGTTAATATCGGAGTGATGCCGTTGGGTATTCAGGCGTCCTTCATCAAAATCCCCTGAACTCCGATGCCACAAGTACCGCTGGAACCAAGAAACATAAACTCACAAGTAAGGATAAGACAATGAAACGATGGTTACTTCTGTTGATTGCTGTGATGTGGGGTGGCAGCCCAGCATTGGCGGGTCCACTTCCCACCACAGGAAAGTCGTGTACGTACCACGGCAAGAGCTACAAAGATAAAACCTCATTTCCCGACAAAGATAACTGCAACACTTGTACCTGTTACAACGGTGCTGTCGGATGTACCGAAAAGATATGTCCCGGCTGTATGTTTGGTGGAACAAGCTTCCACCACAAACAGAGCTTCCCCTCTCAAGATGGCTGCAATACCTGCACCTGTAACAGCGGGGTCGTGTCCTGTACCAAGAAACGATGCTCTCCTTGTATCTACGGCAAGAAGCGGTACCAACACAATGCCACGTTTGAAGCCCATGATAGATGCAATCAATGTACTTGTTTCAAAGGGCGTGTTTACTGTACACAGCGCAGTTGCCAAACATGTGAATACAACGGAAAGAACCATAAAAAGGGTACAACCTTCAAAGCGAAAGATGGTTGCAATCGCTGTCTTTGTCGTCGTGGTCAGGTGTATTGTACACAGCGTAGCTGTCATTCCAATTGTCGTTACTTGGGTAAGCGATATCGGCATGGACAGGTCTTCACCACACAAACCAAGAAGTGTACTTGTCAACAAGGAAAAGTTACCTGCTTGCCGAAAGCCCCATCTCTACCGGTGATTCGACTACCATTTAAACTCAAGCCCGTCGGTTCAAGCAAATGTATCCATTTTTATTACAAGATCTGCAAAAAAGACAACGAGTGCAAAGCGGGCTATCGTTGTACCAATTTTTCCAACCAGTGTCGTTCTTCGATTTGTTTCTGTCATAAAAAAACAGGAAAGATCGGCGGCTGCACCATGGACTGTTTACGTGGATTCGGTATCTGTACAAAGTAGCCCTCTCACGAGCTTGTGGGCTCACTCCATAAAGCCAGGTCCCCTCTTTCACTCCTTCCCTCGACCTCGTAAAAGAATTCGCGGTTTGTCTTCCGGTTTATCAAGAACTAGATTGGTTTCTAGGATAACACGTATCTCATCATCGTCTTTGGAAGATGTCGGGGTATATTTGATCTGGAGGGAGTGAGAGGTTCCTGGTCGAAGTCCAAAAGGCAAGATCGGCTGGACCATTTTGAAATTTGATGCTTTGCCCTTAATCGTTTCCCAAGTCAGGCTTTTGATCACCAGGTCTACATTTCCAAAGCTTCGGATAGAGCACAGACGTAGCTCCCAATCTCCTTTTTTTACTGTCCCATACTCAAGAGTCCGACACCCAACAGAGAGCAAGGGTCTGGCTTTTTCATGCAGCAATGTCAAAACGATTGTTCTCTTGCTCTCTGGGTATTTCGGATTGGCAATGTAGGTGACTTGCAAGCGAGACAACCGGTAGTTGGGTTTGGGGTCTTTAAACACAACCTGCATGGACTTACCAGAGCCAAGCCCAGGACCCTCGATCGTAAAGGGAACCTTGGGCTCATCCCTCAGTGACCAGACCTTGTTGGGGTCATTGATGATCTGCATGGAGGTGATTTTTGCAGGAAGTTGGCCGGAATTGTATAGCGTAATCTCTTGTCTCCGCTCTTCATTCGGTGGGACTTCCTTAAAGTACACTCGTCCGGAAGAGACATGAAACCGGAGATTCCCTGGTGACAGGTATTTTGTGATCTTAACCTTGAGCTTCACCAGACGAATCCCATCCTTGCTCAGATTGATAGCATTGCTTGAAGCGACACGAAGCCATGCTTCATAAGTCCCTTCTTTGGTATTGCTAGCCTGCAGCAAGAGAGTGCGCCCATTTGCTTTACCGGGAAATACCTGAAACGGCTGAGGCAATGGAAAGGCTTGCTTAAAGGTTTTGCTGTCGTTGTTGACGATGTCTACGGAATTAATAGTGATAGCAGTGTTGCTCTCATTGTACAGCACCAATTCCAAAGTCTGAGCACCCCGGGTGGTAATGGAACCAAAGTCCAAAGAACCGGCAGCTGGCTCTATTTTAATACGGGCGTCATCATTGTTTACGACTTTTGCGTCTGCCTTCAATGGCAGCAGCATCTTGTTGTTCGGACCTCCTTGTTCGAGTTGATAACTGATCTCCAAAGAGGCTTGGTATGTGCCGGGCTTGGATGCAAAGAATTGCAGAATCAGCCATTGACCTTTCTGTTTGCCATCTTCACGAACTCCAGCCTCCAACACATGAGGCGTGGACAACCCTTGTAACAATTCAAAGTTTACTGCAGCCTCTCCAACCAACTTGAGATCGGTAATTGTAACCGCAGAACCCTTGACGTTAAATAGAAAAACAGAGGCTTTCTGAGCCTCAAACAACTTTGTCGAAGGAAAGACGAGGGCACCACCCTTGAGATTCGTTTTGAGCTGACCTCGAAGTGGGCCACAGGCTCCCATCAGAAAGCTGAGTATGAGAATGGTGAGTGTGCTCCAAACACGTCGAGAATTCAAACATCGTGAAGCAGGGGCAACGTTGGTATTTTGATACTTAAAAAACATGATACATCCGTTCGTGATAACTCGTCATCTATCGATAAGAGATCGGAACCTTGCTCGTTAGGAACAGCGATTTCATAACTTGAACATCTCGAATCACATCTGCGAGAACATTCGGGTTTTTCTACAAACGCACTTGTTCAACTTATTGGGTCGCCATTCTAGCGGCCAAGAGACTAAGCAACAA
>JALTMC010000797.1 GCA_027005175.1 Myxococcales bacterium | reverse complement strand
CCAAGGGCAGCTCTGATAACTTGTTAAAGCCACCGCCCAATTCGGTGTTGGGTCTTACGAACCCGCCGAACTCCACGGTGAAATCGCCACCTTCTGACGGAACATTGGGTCTTAAGATGCCGCCATCGACCCAGGTGAGTCCTCCAAAGCAGGCGGCTCCACAAGGTCCTGTGGCTCATCCTGCGCCTGCTGCACCAACGTTTCCCCCTGTCCGAGGGGATTCACAAGACATCCTCAAGTGGAAGCATTTCTGTGCTGCTGAAACAAGTAAATATCCTTTGATGCGAGCTGTGCAGTCTTTGGGGACGAAATCTTTGTCGCCCCATGTGAAGGTTCATTTGTACAAACACAACACAAGTCATCCGATTGAGGCGATTGTTGGTTCGGGTTCACGTTGGGTGGTGTTGGGAAATGACACACGCTACTCTCAGGCTCATTGTCACGATCGTTCCTTCTCTTTGTGGGATACACGATATCATAAAATACGCTCTGTGAAGCCTGCGATCACCGCCTATCTGCTTCGAAATCGTCACCTCTTGCCATGGTTTCTTGGGAAGAAACACGCTTTTTCGGATGAGCATATCGTCTCGTACAATCCAGGTATTGAACGGGGTGGTATCCTGTTTCGAATGCCAATGGCCGCGTTGGATAAGCGTTATCGCTATGTCTATATGGTTTGGAATACAAAAAGCAATCAGGTGATAAACGCTTGGACTTTGGGGATTCCTGGTTGCCACAGTGCCTACCGTGCGATTGGAACCGATCCAACAGGTCGCACCTTTTACTTTTTGCAATCGGAAAAGGCAGTGGATGGCTCTTGTGGGAGTAAAAGTACAGGGGGACGCTCTTTCTTTTATCGCTTGATGACGCTCGACTTGGTCACGGGGCGTCGTCGGACCCTCTCTCGCTTTGCTCCGGTCAGTGCTCGACTGGAGAAGCTTGTTCCATCACGCGACTTCTCTCGTGTCGCTGTTGTTGAATATTCCGAGTCTGCCAAGGCCAAAGGTAAGGCATATGTGATTAATACCCGCAATGGTACTGTGGCTCGCTTTGCCGCTCCTATTACACCGTATGGTGTTGTGTTCTCAAAAGATATGTCCTCTCTTTTGCTGTACAGCTCAAAGGGAGGCAAGATCGTGCGTGTCAATCTCAACAATGGTCAACGCACCTCCACCAAAACATACCGGCTGGGTCATGCCATGGGAACTTCTCCTGACGGAAAGCATATCTACATTGTTTTCCATAGCGGAGTTGAAGTACGTGACGCAACAACTCTTAAACGCACTCATTTTGTGTCACATCGTCCCATGATGGGCAATGCGAAATTCATCCATGTTGATGGCTCTGCTGTCTTGGGTGGCACCATGTTTCTCAAAAATGGCGAACACCTCTATATCCGACCCACACCGTAACCCCATTTTCTTCGAGCCACCCCTATCTTCGCCTCATACCATAGCTCCGTTTTCTTCGAGCCACCTCTATATCCGACTTACACCGTAGCTCCGCTATATCCGAGCCACCTCTATATCCGACTCACATCGTAGCTCCGTTTGTTTCTAGCAAAAATTCTGGGTAATGTAGACTTTTCCATCTGAGGATATGCTGACACCTACGCCCGCGTGGGTATAGGAGGGGTGCAGCATATTTTTGCGATGTCCAGGGCTATTCAGCCAACCTTTGACTGTTGTTTGTGCGATCTGCTCTAACGTATTCCATTGGTATCGCTTGCGAAGGTGCTTTCCTGAGCCGGAGTAAATGATGGCAGAGTAGAGGTGGTTTTGGAAGAGGTTCTCTGCGATGCCTGTGCGAAAAACACCTGTTGATAACCGCCGTTTGCACAGAATTCCGGCACGATTCCCTCTTTGGATCGGACCTTCTCCATTCAAGTTGACATGACTGAAGAAGTTGGAGCGAGCCATCTCTTGGCTGTGCTTTCGTGCCACCTCTTTGATTCGTGGGCTCTTCTGAAGAGACCGCAAACCCCGACGTTTTCTCTCTTGATTCACCAGTTGATGTACTCTCGCTTCGAGGTGTCTCGGGTTCATTCGAGGTAAGGCCTTTGCGAGTGTGGGAGGCCTTTGCTTTGGGGCGGATGGGCAGCCTGCAAGAAGATTAAATACACACAAGAAGAGGACGCTCTGCCATGTGCTCTTCCTCATCGAATAACAATCAAAATGGCTTACCACTCGTTGAATTTCTCCGTGTTCTTTTGACAAAGTGAGGTGTTTCCTCATAAATGGTCTCTTGGGATTTACAGCACCTTGAACGAAGTTGCAATGGGAACAACATCTACGGTATCTTTTCCGTCGGAACAGACAAGTAGGAGGATTTTTTGCTCCATCGATTCTGGGGGCTTTTGTCCCGAGCAGTGGAACAATTGGGATATGCCCAAACGGTAGCTCTTGGTGGGGAGCCTGAGCCTGATCAAGCTACATTGATGAGCAAGAGGTGGCGTGTCAAACAGGCACACTTTCACCCTGCTCGTTGGGTGGAGCCTTTTGTTCATCACCAGATCGCTCCTGTCTCCTGGCATGTTGAACCTTGGTCTTGGCAAGCGGTGGGCCAATCTCACTGTGGTTGGGGACGAAAACACAATCGAGAAAATTTCGCTGTTGTTGCCGAGCTGGGTTGGGCCGGAATCACTTCGGAGCGGTCCGGTCAGGGAAGAGAAGGACAGGCATCTACCTGGGTTCTCGAACATTTGGTGCATGAACTCTCTCGACAGAGGAAACATGTATATCC
>JALTMC010000796.1 GCA_027005175.1 Myxococcales bacterium | reverse complement strand
CGAAAAAAAAAACTCTTGTGTTATGAGTGTGGAGACACCCTCCAGAATCTACGGGACGAAGTCCGGATGGGGTGGGGGGAGTTGACGAGCACATCCCACAAACACTTCCCACAAACACTTCCCTTGTGACTCTCTAGATAAAGTCTCGTCGTGAGAAGAGCATCGTGGCCAACAGCAAGAAAATGCCGATATAACAAAGAGCATACATACTGTGGGATAAGAGGTCATGCACCGGGACCAGCTCGTTGTGTACGACTTGTTCGCCGATGTTGAGGAGGGTGAGATTGGGCAGCCAGGTGCTCACTTTGAGGACGAGCCAGATCACGGGATTTTCTGTTTTCTCCAACACAAGGTAGATGTCGGGCATTAGGCGGCCAATGACAAAAATGGAGAAGGTAAATAGGCCGCTAAAAAAAGGTGTGGTGAAGGAGGAGCAAAACAGTGCTACGCTGATCACGAGCATGATCTCAAGCCAGTACAACAAGACAGCGAGATAGATATTGAAATCGATGAACTGTTGTTGGAATAAGATGAGGACCGTGAAGACGGTGGTGAGTGCCACCATCTGAACGGCTGCTGTCAGGACCATACCCAGGTATTTGCCGAGGATAAAGTGATACCGATGGATGGGTTTGGAAATAATGGTGTAGATGGTGCGCTTGTCGATCTCTTTGTGGACCAAGCTGACTCCGGTGAAGATAGCGATCAGTACGCCAAATAAGGAGATCGCGGTGAGTCCCATATCTGTGGTTACTTTGACGGGGTGTCCCAGCGACATCTCACCCAACGCCAGTGCTGTGAACATCATCAGCAAAGCGAAGAATAAAATAGCGTAAAGGATCTTGTCGCGAATGGCTTCGCGGAATGTGTTGCGCGCGATGGCTACCACCTTAAACACGGTCGTTCTCCATTTTCAAAATCTTATTCAGCTTCGGGAGATTGGACTTGTTGGACAAAGAGGTCTTCAAGGGTGCCTTTGAGAGGAACCAGCGATTCGATCTTGCCTCCCTCACGCAACAAAAGCTGCATGGCTTCTTGAAGACCTTGTTCATCCAAGACAACCGTCAAGCGATTACCGGGAATCACAACTCGTTTGGCCATGTTACGGATTTGCTCATTGGTCATCTTCGGTAAACCGGAGACCGTCAATTCTGTCTCATGACCGCTATGTTCACCAAGTAACTCTGCGAGTGTTCCGAGTTTTCGCAGTTGACCTTTGATCAAGATGGCAACTCTGTCACAGATCATCTCCACATCCTGGAGGATGTGTGAGGAAAGAAACACGGTTTTGCCATGGTCTTTCAAGTTGAAGATGATATCGCGAACTTCTTTTCGACCGATCGGGTCGAGGCCGCTCATGGGTTCATCGAGGATAACAAGGTCAGGGTCGTTGATCAATGCTTGAGCGATGCCAACCCGCTGGATCATTCCTTTTGAGTATTTTCGCAGAGGGATATCCCGAGCAGTAGAGAGGCCAACTTGTTCTAAGAGTCGTTCGACACGTGCAGGACGAATGGAGCGTGACAAACCAAACAAGCGACCATAAAAGTCAAGGAATTCAAAGCCCGTGAGATACTCATAAAAGTAGGGGTGCTCCGGTAGGAATCCCACTTTTGACTTGGCCCGAATGTCATTCGCAGACATTCCAAACAATTCCGCCTTTCCCTGGGAGGGGAAAATTAAACCATTCAACACCTTAATGGTTGTTGTTTTTCCCGCGCCATTGGGGCCCAGGAATCCAAAAATCTCACCGGGTTGAACCTCAAGCGATAAACCACGCACTGCTTGCACACGCTTACGGAAAAAACCAATGCGAAATTCTTTGACCAGGTTCTCTATGCGGATGATCGGTGTATTTTTTGAACTCACCGTCATTCTCCGTCGTAGGAGGTCGCAATCAAACCTTTTCTCGTCCTCTCCGGTACAGGCTTTCAGGGCCCTGCCTCAGGTGGAACACAGAGCTTGCGTGCGAGCTTGGCAGATGGTTAATCCGTCCTAACTCTGGGCAGATGGTCTGTCTCTCAGAGAAGAGAAAAGGAAAGGTTTTCGCTGACACTCTTCTTGTTATTTTGTAGTTGAGGTTGGAGCCACAAGAAAGGCCAATGACAAGGCCTTCGGGGGTTCCACTATTCTTGTTATCCGATGCGTTTATACCGGAAATTTTCGCGACTGGCAAGCAACATGTCGCGAAAGCGGGGACTGCTGGCTTGACGGTGCTTCTGACACGAACCTATAATGCCGATGTTTTGATTGAAATTCTTTCTTGTACAACAGGTAGAGCGAGTTATATGTCTTTTCGTTTGGGTTATTTTTTGGTGCAACAAGAGTCTTTGACAGTCGAAGAGGTGGATCGGGCAACACGCCGTCAACAATTGTTAGGCGGGAGCTTGGGCAGCAATCTTCTTGAACTACAATTGCTCAGTATGGAAGAGCTAGAGTTGGCCTTGCCGCAAGCTCTTCATGTCTCTTCTCCGAAACACAGCTGGATGGCTCAACCCTCTATGGAAGCACTTACGTGCTTGCCTCTCTCTTTGCTACAACAACTACAGATGATTCCTATTGCTGTGGAGGATGGCATCGTTCATTTCCTGTCTGCCGATGTGGGACCGCCTCCTCAACTTGCTACTCTTGAATACTGGCTGGGGCAGCGTCCTATCGTATATCCCACTCCGCAGATACGCTTGTTTCAGGCGATGGAAAAGCTGTATGGCGTCTCCATCCCTCCACGTTTGGTCTCTTTGCACCGACG
>JALTMC010000795.1 GCA_027005175.1 Myxococcales bacterium | reverse complement strand
GCCCTGATGGCTCGGTATGGGGTCTTTGGTTCGGCCTGGAAGGCGTTTGGTGTTGGGGTCTTTGGTTCGGTCTGGAAGGTCTTTGGTGTTGGGGTCTTTGGTTCGGTCTGAAGGGGGCTTGGTATTGTGCCCTTTGGTTGGCTTGGGAGAACGTTTGGTATTGTGCGGTTTGGGTTGCAGGGTGATACCGTCCTGTTGGGGGTGCGGAACGAAACTGACCTGTTTGAGGGGATGGGGGCCGCATTGCGTAATATTGCCCTGTGGGTGTAAGGGCTGGGTGGAACTGTCCCGTTTCTTTCACGGAGCGGCGAGGGCGAACATTGGACGGTGTCTGGCTTAGACGTCGTAGCCAATGCTGATGCATCGCTTGTGCGTGATGTAGCTTCTCAGGTGTTAAGAATTTCAAGCCCAGCAAGGCGGGGAGAAGTTCACCGCCTTGCTGGGCTTGAGCCTGTCTCACTCGATGGAGTTGGATCGGTGTAATGTATCCTTCTGTGACCAGGTATTGAAGCAGAGACTCTTGCGAATTCATATACTTTGTGATCGTTCGTTGTGCTTGGAGAGTTGGGCTCCTCTAGCAAGAAGGAGCACGCGGTTCTCGTCGCAGTTTATGGAGACGGGAGCATCTGTCATGGAAGGAGGAGTTCCTCCGGATTTTGTTTCGAGAGTTGTCATGTTGGAGGCATACGAAATGGATTCATACCATGTTTTTTATAACGAATCATAGTAATTTCATTGCCCCTTGTATTCCAGAATACTTCATCCATGAAACTCATGATCATTAAAACGCCTCGCCCACTTTCCTTGAACACATTTTCAGGCAACGTAGGGTCTGGAAGTTTGGAGTAATCAAATCCCTTTCCCTCGTCGCGGATCACATACTTTACAGAATTTCGGCTGATCTCATAGTGGATGTACACACGTCGATGGCAATAGGGTTCTTGCTGCCGACGCTGTTCGGCTTCTTCACGAAATCGCTCGAAGCGCTGTTGTTTGAGGTCGGATGAGACTTCCAGATTGCCATGAAAGATGGCGTTGCTCAATGCTTCTACAAGAGCCATATTAATGGCGAACAGTTCTTGTTCTTCAAGAATTCCAAAGCTCGGAAGGTTACGAGTCATAAACGCTACGATCTGATTGACATATTCAAAATCGTTGAAAAGTTCGAGGGTTCGGGACTCAAAGATAGAGTTATCCAGGCAGTACACACTAAATTTTGAGTCTTCATTGAGCTGTATGACTCGGCTCAGGCTTTGATGCAAGTTGGAGTGGGAGAGAGGGTGGGAGAGGAGGTCACAGGCTCCCATACTGAAAGAGCGCAGTATCGTGTCTTTCTGGTCATCGGAGGCTATGGCTACAAACGGTACAAATGCTTTGAGTTTTTTTACGGACTGGAGCAGGGTAAATCCATCGACTTCAGGGAGGTCTAAGCGACCAAATACCCCTTCAATCATCTCCTTCTTAAAAAGCTGTAAAGCTTCTTTGCCAGTCTTAGCCTCGTAGACCTTGTGATGTTGCTGCTGTAGGAAATTACGGAGTTGATGGCGGGTGTTCTCATGGTGATCCGCGATCAGAAAGTTCATCAACTCCTCCGTTTTGGGCTAGAACATGGAACGGTTTATGTTCTGGGCAGCTATTTCTCTAGTAGGGTACTGGAAAGGTTCATGAGATGAGTTACCTGTCCTCACCTGTAAGCTTGTCTCAAGATGGTGTCTCTTTTATAACACTGGAACCTGTAGGACTGCAACTGAGAAGACCCTCCCCCCTATATACGGCACGATCTGGATTTTCTATAATCGGGATGGCTGTGGTATTATTCTTTGTATTGGGCCTTGTGAAGGCTGCAAGGCTGCTTCAGCCTTTAAAGCTTCAATCTCCACTCGTTTGCGGTGGTGACAGACCTGTGGTTGATGCCACTTTGGGTCAACACGGATGGCAAACGAGATCTTTCTTGCACCAAAGGACATGACCATTGATTAAGGTATCTGCTCCATCCAATATCGCCCTGATTAAGTATTGGGGTAAACGAGATCGTGCTTTGAATTTACCGTTGACGTCGAGCCTCTCGATTACATTGAGTTCATTGATCTCGGAAGCAACGGTAGAGGAGAGCACAGGCTCTGAAGATCTCTGGGATATTATGGGGGATCCCAGCAAGTCACAACGTGTGTTAGCTGCCGCGCGTAAGGATTTGGGGGATCATCGACCTCTGAAGATCTCGATCGTCAATCATTTCCCTTCGGGGGCAGGGCTGGCTAGTTCTGCTTCTTCTATGGCTGCATTGGCTCTCGCCCTCTCTCAGTTTCTTGGTTCGGGGGAGGTTCCTCTTCAACAGATAGCGACGTGGTCCAGGTTGGGGAGTGGTTCATCGGTGCGGTCACTACTGCCGGGCTATGTGCTCTGGGAAGCAGGCACAGATCCAGAGGGGAAAGACTGCCTCGTTCGACAGCTTCATCCAGCGTCTCACCTGCCCCTCTCTCTCGTGGTTTGTGTTGTCAATGACCAACCCAAACATATCGGATCTACCGCAGCGATGGAGCGGTGCCGAGACACCTCTCCCATCTATGATGGATTTCATCAACGCAACGATGCTGACCTTCAACTTGCTCAAGAGGCTCTTGTGCAGGGTGATCTCCTAACGTTGGGCCGTGTGGCGGAAGCCAATTGTTTGGCGATGCACAATGTCATGCACCAAGCGATTCCACCTGTTGATTACTTTATGCCCGGTACCCATGAGGCTATCGCTCTCACACGGCAACTGCGTGCCAATGGTGTACCGTGTTTTTTTACGATCGATGCTGGTCCGAATGTCAAGATCTTTTGTTCTCCAGAGTACCAAGAGGTTGTCTCTCAAGCTTGCCGAGCCTTGCCCGGTCTGGTGGGCATCCTCGAAGACCGACTCGGGCTATCTTACGAAGAATTACTTACAAAATAATTTGAGGTAGCTCTTTGACTTCGCCAATGACATCGACACCGAGGAGTTCTGTGACTTCTTCGTCACCTGTATAGGTTGGGTCGAAGAGTTCAGCGAACCCGATCAACAGGGCAGAGAAGGCAAAGGCAGCAAAGATCGCTCCACCGACCACAAGTATAAATTTAGGGGCGATTGGATAAAGGGGAAGAGCGGCAGGCTCGATCACACGGACACGACGTGTCGCGTCGAAGATGTCGAGTTCGCGTTGCAATAACGATTGTTCATGCAGTGTGCGGACTTTGGTATAAATTGTCCTGGAGATCGTTACATCGCGAGTGAGTTCGTTGAGTTGCTGCTCCCGCAGTGGATAATCCGCCAATTGTTTCTTGAGTTTGTTGAACTGATTTTTGTTCTCTTGTAATTGTTGTTTCAGAACTGCGATGCGAAAGACAGTTTCCTGGTATTTGTCAAACAAAGAGAGTGGCCCTGGGCGCTCTCCTTTACTGCCATTGCGTTTGGAACCGGGCACAAAACGACCCGGCTTCATGGTTTGCTTGAGTTGTTTGAGAGTTTGCATACGGCGCAAACGATGTGTCGTAATGGCCCGTTGTATCGAGCGAAGTCGTTTCCGAGTTCGCTTCACTTTGGGGTGACGACTGGTATAGCGCGAGAGATATCCTGCCAACCTGATCTTCAACGCCAACATTTGAAGGATCTGTTTACGGACGCGAACCAGCGAGGGGTCGAGTTGATTGAGTTGTTGTCGAAGGAAATTGCGCCGTCGTGTGGCTGTCAGAAGTTCTTGTCGGTCCTCAAATAGCTTTTTACTGATCGCCAAGTAGTTGTTGAGGTTGGCACGAAAAGTCTTGGGCAGCTCCAGACTGTGCTTGCGTTTGAAATCTGTCAAGGCTGTTTCGGCCTTTTGCAGTCGCGTTCGTAAGTGTGCAAGCTGCTTGGCTAAGAAGTTTGCCGAACGTTTGATGGCGACGTGCTCGGGTCGTGTGGTCTCTTTCAAGAAGAGGCCAAACAAATATTTGAGGTGGTCCAGGCACTCCTTCGGATCACCACTCTTATATTCTAGCTGAACCAGCCCCTGTCCCATATTCCATATGCTTATTTTTTTCCGCAGTCCTGCTGTCCATTGGTAGAGCTTTCTGGGAGTCAACTTTATCTTTTTCTTTTGGGCGATGTACTTTGCAAGTTGTCCCAACACATTGTGACTCAATACGACATTGATGAGAAGGTTGATTCGTTTGTTGATTCGGGAGGTCGAGCCGACCTGAGCAAGGAGGGTTTGCTGGGTTTTGGGCTCTGCCATCAGGATCTTTGTGTACGACTTGTAGGTTCGAGGCATAAGCTTGTACACAATATACCCACCCGGTGTGAGAATGGACACTGGAATGACGATCAGCGCAAAACGACGAATGACAATCGCATACAACCGGCGAAGAATGGCAACTAAATCAAATGTTTTCATTGTTCTGTGTTCTGTGTTTTATGTTCTGGGAAGATGGAAGACAACAAGAGGAAGACTTGGTGAAAGGGTTTGAGCCAGAATGGTGTGTGTTGGTGCTGAATGCATTGGTTTATGATTGCGAGGTATTCTTGCACCATTTTCTCCTGACTGTAGTGGAGTGTCGCCCAGCGTTTACCCGCTTGGGCCATCTTTTCGCAAGTCTCAGGGCTTTGAAGCAGGCTTTCGATAGCCTGCTTCAACGCTGTACTGTCTCCAGGCGGAACGACAACTCCAGCACCACTGCTTTGCAATACTTCGGGGACGCTTCCCACGGCTGTGGCGATGATCGGGACACCGGAGGCCATGGCCTCCAAGAGAACCAGGGGCAACCCTTCTCGTAGGGAGGGTAACACCATTATGTCAAAAGAGGAAAAGAGTTGCGGGAGATCATGTCTTAAACCCAAAAAATGGACCTTGTTGTGCATGTTTGCTTTTAAGGTTTGTGTTGTTAATTCGTCTCGAAGCGAGCCGTCTCCAACTACAAGCAATTGGGGGGGGTTGGAAAGGTCTCTCATCGCCTCAAGCAGATAGCGATGTCCTTTCTCTGGCTCCAGCCGTCCCACGACGCCGAGCCGAGGTTCATCCTCAGGCCATTGTAGCTCTTGTTCCAAGGCCCGGGTATCGTGCTTCCCATGAAACTGTGTTGGGTCTATGCCATTGGGTACAGCAGTGATGGGGGTCTGTGAGATCTTTACATCCTCACGCAAGAAGGTCTCCAACTTTTCGTTGACTGTCACGATGTGATGACAGTACTGTGCCAGCCTTCGAAATGTCTTGCGGTAGGAAGGGACAGCTCCCTCTTGTGTGAGTTCTTGTTTGCTGTGGAGGTGCTCATTGGAGTGGGTTGTGTGAATGACTGGAATTCCACATAAATGTGCAGCAGGAACACCGTAGAGCATGGGGCCAATGTGATGTGTGTGAAGGATGTCGAACTTTTGGTGCAAGAGGAGTTTGGCCAAACGAAATACAAATCGTGGAGATATGCGGGATGGGCGAGGCAACACATGAGTGATGATTCCTGCCTGTTCGAACTTCTCACGCAGTGGTCCATCTTCGTAAGCGATAACATGTGACTCAACTCCCAACGCCTGGTACGAAGAGGCCAGTCGCAAGGCCAACTGTTCCAAACCACCGGGGTGAAAATAGTGAATCAGTTGTGTGATTCGCAGCGATGATGGTGGTGTTGTCATGGAGTTTTCTCAGGATTCCTTGGGTTGTAAGAGACGAAACTTTGTCAATACGCGAATCACAAGGCTTTTGGCTCGGTCTCGATCGGCTGGAGTGAGTGCCGATGATCTGTACAAAAGTAGAATACCAATCCCACAAAAAATGACAGATTTCGTCATGAGCATCAAGAACACAGACCACATGAGCCATTGTGTTAAAAAGACCGTAGATAGACTCGCGATGGCCATTAACAAAACGACCTGTAAGAGGGCTCGGGTGGGGACAAGGTCACGCACGGATACTTTCAGTGCTCGGGCAGAGTAAAAGGCATAGAGGATGGTGGCAAGGTATTGGTAGAGGATAAGGCCAGCTGCCGCACCGATCAGACCCCCCCATTGTAGCCCAAAGAACACAATGAAAATAGCCAGGATGGGTTTGAATATCCCTGTCCAGAAGAGATACTTTCCATGACCGATAGCTTGTAGCAATAAATTGTTGGCCATAATATAGGTGGGGATAATCCACAGATAGACGGCAAATATCGGGATACTCTCGATGTATTTATCGGTGAAGAGGTAGAGGATAAACTCTCGATGCACAGTAAACATCAGCGCAAACAGAGGAAACAAGATAATGGCTGATTTTCGGATAGCTTCGTTCCACAAAGCGAGCAGGTCGTCGCGTTTGTTTTGCCTGTAGAGTTCGGCCAAACGAGGTAGAATGACAGCTGTGATGGAGTTGAACAACATCGCAACAATTGGGATCTGAAAGGCACCCACTGTATAGACAGCATACGTCGCTGTGGAGTAGTAATAAATGATCAGGTACTTGTCGATGTGTGATTCGATGAGGTGGGCTCCGGATTGCACAGCCATGGGACCTGCTAGCTGCATTTGCTCGCAAAATGTTTGTGCATGGAGTTGTTGTAGGCTCAACCCATAGTTTTTTCGGAAGTAGAAGACCATGCCGACAAATCGGAGAAATGCGACAATGCTAACAGCCCACATGACAAGGATAATATCACGGAGAAAGTAGGCAGAGGTCAGGACAAAGACGCTGCGGCCTAGATCAAACAATGCGATCAGAGAACCAGCCTGTTGGCCTTTCTCTTCAATGACCAAAACTTGGTCAAATGGGGAAGAGGCAACCATAAATCCTGAGAATATGCCCAGCGGAAAGGCGAATCGCATAAAGTCTTTGGGGATGTGCCAGGCTGCGCCGTTGAAGGCGATCCAGGCTCCTGAGCAGATCAGGAATCCACAGATCAGGAATTGGACAAAGACTGTGTTGGCCAATATCGATTTTGCCTTCTCTGGAAAGCGCGGGATCAGCGAGGGAAGGGAGTATGTTAGGCCAAACTGGGCGATGATGAAAAAGACGAGGAAGAAGACAGAGAACTTTCTGTACAGCCCAAACTCATATTTGGAAAAGATACGGACAAGAACCAATGGCAATGCAAAGGTCAAAGCAAAGGAAGTGATCCGTCCTCCCAATAAGAAGAGAGCTTGATCGGTGAGGGACTGGCGTTTTTTCATCTGCGATTGGATTTGCGGCTGGAGGTGTTGTGAGCGAGCTTCCGCAACGTTTTGCGAGGGAGGGAGCTTTGAGGTGCGGGGCTTGTTGCTTTTGAAGGCCGCTTGGGTTTGGGGTCATGCAGATCGATCACTGTACGTTTGTCTACAGAAAAAGGAGCTGGTTGCTGGGGAGAGGCCCAACGCTTGTTTGCGTGACCTGGGACCTGAGCGTAAAAATAGTAACGCCCCGGCTTCAGGTTCTTGCGGCACTCTTGTTTGGGCTGAAGCTTACAGAGCAGACGCCAGTTGACATAGACATGGATCGGGCTTTGGAGCTGGCTGCGATGGCGAACGACAAAGTTTGAGCTACAAGCTCCAAGGCATAGAAGAGATACGACGGAAAGAGCGAGCCATCCTATCTGATGGTGGCACTTTTGAGTTCGCCTCTCTGACTTTTCCACAGGAGCTTTCTTCAACCCAACATACCTTGTTTGTGGGATATCTTTTTGTCTCTCGAACATAGGTTCTCATCTCTCTGTGCCAGAAACACAGTTTTTCTCGTTGCGCTTGGATTATCTGCGATGTGAGTTGGGATCATCAAACTCCATCGAAGGATAAGTCCGTTCCGGTGGTTTGGGTGGGTGAATAGGGGGGACCCCCGCCGTGAGATAGCCTACAGGCTCTATCGAGGCTTGAGCGGGGGGAGGTGCTGCTTCAGGTCGCTTCTGCATGGGGGGCTTCTTGCTCTTGAGAAGAGAAGCGATCCAGCCGATGATAGGGATCTCCAACGCTGCCCTCACCCATGAGGCGCGAAGGAACTGGTTGGTCTGACCACCTGTGGAGCGATTCAACATCAGTTTAAGGTCTTTCACTTCCGAGTTGCGCAAGAGTGTGAGTGACTCCTGTATGACCTCGGCTTGGGCTTTTTGTGGCTGTAGCACAACAATCACTTGGTCAAAGAGTGGGCTCAAGATCACTGTGTCGGGCTGTTCGTTGCTACGCAATGCAGGTGCTTCCATAAAGATCAGTCGATATTCGTTTCGATAGGTGGAGAGTTGCCCTTCGATAAAGCGGTATATGTTTCCAGGGCTCATTTGAATCTCCAGCCGTTTGATGTGGGGTTGGGTTGTCGGCTCAATGGAGTGTGAGAGCTGCAACCCCTGCGAGAGTTGGTCTCCGAGATCCTGCAAATGAGGGGGGACCCCAACGGTGGGTTGATGGGCCGCGAGATCGGGATTGGAGCCCGTGTTGAATGCTGCTCCGTTCGCACGTAAGTCTGCGATCAGCACACGCTGATCAAGCAGGGTTCCACATGCCAGGGCGAGGTGGTTCAGGATGGTACTTTTCCCCTCCTGAGGTAGAATACTTGTTACTAAGATCGCACGACCAGGCTCCTCTTTGGGAGGAACCAATCGATGGGCCACCCGCATGATCTCGTTGGGTACACCACTTTCTTGTGCAAATTCGGGACTGTGTAGATCAGAGTAGGAAACCATGGAGCTTTTGATCCTGTTTCGAATGGGCCATCAAGTCTAAGGCGTTTTGGGCTGGGTTGTGTTGGTCCTCGCACTGGTTTGAGGTTGCAACGTCACGACAAGGACTGCTGAACTGGCGATGATAGAGGTAATGGCTATCACCAGTTGAACCACACTAAGGGTCTCTTGGAGTGCGACACTGGCAGTTCGCTTCTCTGGTATATAAACAATCATCGGACCCGAAGGGGTTGGGGGGAGCCTGTCTAGCCTACCCTCCGCGAACGCTTTTTTGACATTCACCTCCTGGCTAATTGTGAAGTTGGAGCCGTGATAAAGCACACGTACCTTGCTCAAATCAGCATCACCAGTAGGTCCTCCACTCCCCGCTAAAAGGCTTGGAAAATCTCGCATCCGGGTTCCCCGAATGATACCCGGCCTTGTCACTCTACCCAACATACGAATCGGCCCTCGACGACTGATCCCTATGGGTTGGGTCGGGAGATATACCACACTTCCAGGAGTGATCTGAGGCAATGTTTGCTTTTTTCTGTTGCGCAAATAAGCGCGTAAATCAAACCATTGTGTCGGCTTGTTGGGAGTTACGATAAAGAGTTCTTGCAAAGCTGAAGGGGTGCGGGGACCACCCGCAAGAGCCAAAGCCTGAAGGATGTTGATCTTCCAGTAACAGGGATATACACCGGGACGCTGGACAGCACCAAAGATCGCAAGGGTTGATGACTTGGAGAGTTGGTATGTTGCTCTTGGACCTGTGTCGGCTGATCTGGACTTTGCAAGAGGTACAAAGACTACCGTGTTTCGGGGGAGGTGAGGCGGTGAGTGGAACTTCCCACCCTGGTAAAAGGTGAGTAGATTAAATGTGCGAGGGGAGAGACCGGGGCTGTGGAGCCAGACCTTATCGAGGCGAGCACCCGGTTGGGCACCGCCACCTTTGCTCAAGAGTTCTCCAATGCTCTCTTGCCACTTCAACAAATAACGACCGGGTTTTTTGACCCATCCACGCAACCAGATAAACTTCTGATGGGTGAGTATCACGACCTTTACACCCGAGAGACCTCGGTAGTGTGTTGAGAGGCGTTGGGTGACACGTTTTGCTGCTTGGGTTGGTGTGAGTCCATCCAGCTTGATCGGACCTGCAAAGGGTAACGTGATCTCACCTTTGGTATTGAGCTGATGATTTTTACTCAAGGTTTTGTGTGATGAAATGTTGAGATGGATCTTGTCGCCTGCCCCCAAGGTGGAAGGCATCCTAGACGTCTGTCCATGGCATAGGTTGAGAAACAGCAGTCCTCCACACCACACGGTAAAACTAAGCAAGAGGAGTCGATGGGTTGCTATCACAAATTACCTCCACAACGTTGCGATTCCGACTTCGCATCCTATCAGTTTGAAGGGGGGATGTCCAAAGCCCAACCATGGTTGGGTGCGGTTTCTACATTCAAAAACCTTGTCTGTCTTTACTTTGTGGCCGATTGGCGTAAATGTTGACGCCTCTACTCCAGTGTGGGCTAAGGTCTAACCTTATCTGTCTTCACGTTGTGGCTTATCTGTCTTCACGTTGTGGCCGATGGGAATGAGAGTCTTTACACCTACACAGATAAGGATACGATTTGATGAAAGTTTCTGTCATCTTTGGGACACGGCCAGAGGCCGTTAAAATGGCTCCCCTGGTTCTCGCTTTGCGTGAGCATCCTTCTTTCTCTTGTCATGTGTGTGTCACATCACAGCATCGAGAGATGTTGGACCAGATCTTGTTTACCTTTGGGATTGTTCCCGATACAGATCTCGATGTGATGGAGCCCAACCAAACGCTGTCTGGCCTCACGGCTCGTGTGCTTCAGGCGGTTGATGGTTATTTGTGTGAGGAGAAGCCTGATCTTGTGATCGTACAGGGCGATACCACCACCGTTCTGGCCACGACCCTGGCTGCGTTCTACAACCATATCCCTGTAGGGCATGTCGAGGCTGGTATGCGCTCTGGCGATATGTTCGCCCCCTGGCCCGAAGAGGCGAAT
>JALTMC010000794.1:7490-10645 GCA_027005175.1 Myxococcales bacterium | reverse complement strand
ATGCCCCTGGCGAGGACGACTGCTGCGTGGTGAAGTTCACGATGACAACTGTTATGCGCTGGGTGGTATCGCCGGTCATGCCGGGCTCTTCTCGACCACCAATGACTTGCACCGCTTTGCTCTCACGATGCTGCGTTGCTCAAAAGGAGAGTTTAGCTTCTTGCCTGCTGCCGTGATTCAAGAGTTTTGGCGCAAACAAGATCTTGTGAAAAACTCTACCTGGGCGTTGGGCTGGGACACTCCTTCTCCCCAAGGGAGTCAGGCAGGCTCCTTGTTTTCTCGCAACTCTGTAGGACACCTTGGCTTCACCGGATGCTCCTTGTGGATCGATCGAGACGATGAACAAATCGCGATCTTACTCACCAATCGTGTACACCCCAATCGAGACAATCCTGGCATCACAAAGCTACGCCCTATTCTTCACAATGTATTGCATAGCTTGCTCCACCAAACAGCAACATTGCAACCTCCCCAGCGAGACGGCAACCCCATCCCCGTACCAGAACCCATAGATGAAGAAACTCTCAACAAACGCCCAGTACTACATCCTCCTCCAACCCGTGCGCCGCTCTCGTTCAGTACACAACCTACCCCCTCTGACGATGAAATATCCAACCCATCCTCCGAAGAAAATATGCCTGTCCTCGCAGAAAATGGAAGTATCAAACAACATACACCAGACGAAATCCCCGATGACTCATCCTATTGAAACTCCACTCCCAACACAAACCTGACCTGACCTGCCTTTGAAATTTGACATCCAGCCTTTGAAACATCTCCCTTTGAAATTTGACATCCAGCCTTTGAAACATCTCCCTTTGAAATTTGACATCCAGCCTTTGAAACGCTAGCTTTTGGCAGTCAGACGCAACCGCTTTTTCTTTTGGAGATCCTGTTCATGATGAGATTTGTTTTTGTGTTTTCGACATTATTTCTGTTTGGATTCTCGTTGGTCAATTGCTCTTCACCAAACAGAAACTGCCGTGGTGATCGTTGTTGCAATGTTGATAAAGATTGCCAGCTCGGCAATCTCTGCAAAAACAGGAGTTGTCAACCTGGATGTAACGCGGACGATGATTGTCCGGAGAAACAGAGTTGCCAGAGTGGTCGCTGTGGTGGCTCCAACTCTACCTCCAAGTCTTGTACCAGGACCGATGAATGTCCCATCAACACCTGGTGTGCCCTCGATCGAGAGAATGTTGGAGCTTGCACACCCGCCACAGGGCTTTTGTGCAAAAATGATGGTGAATGTCCGCCGGGGATCTTCTGCAACACGAGCAAAGGCAATTGCACCGGCAAACGAGCTGGCAAACAAACTTGCCGCCAGGACAGTGACTGCAAATCCAACGAAAAATGCGATCGCTTTAAAGGTGCGTGTATCCCCAAAGATACACCCACTTGCAGCCAAGACAGCGACTGCCGAACCACCGGTTACTGCAACACCACAACCAAACGCTGTGGAGTTCGCCCAGCCAAAACATGTAGCCAGGCGAGTGATTGCAATAAAGGCCAAACGTGTACCAACCGTCGCTGCGTGACAGGCTGTAGAAAAGACACCGAGTGCGGCAAAGGACAACGTTGCAACACCACTCTCAAACGCTGTGTAGCGGGTTGTCGCAGCAATGCCGACTGTCCTGGTACATGGATCTGCGACACGACGAAAGGCATCTGTCAGGCCCCTCCCAACACGTGCAAAAGCGACAGCGATTGCCAGACCGGTCTCAAATGCATCAAAGCAACTTGTGTTCGTCCGACCACGTCCTGTAACAGCGACAGAGATTGTTCTTCGGGTCAAAAATGTGACACCACCCAACGCACCTGCCGTTCCACTTGCAAGAGTGATAACGACTGCTCCGCTGGCTTAACCTGTGAAACCAATACCGGAACATGTCGCCGCCCAACCGCCGGATGCAAGAGTAACAGCGACTGTAGGACACCTCAGATCTGCGACCCCGCCAGCAAGCGTTGTGTCCGTCCTGCCGCCAAAACCTGCTCAAAAGACAGCGAGTGTGAACAGGGACAAGTTTGTGATACCACCGCCCGAGTCTGTCGCGCCGATCGTATCGGTTGTCAAAAAGATTCCGATTGCTCCGGTGGAAAGAAATGCAACACAGAGCGACGTCTCTGCGCAACCGTATGTACCTCCGATAGTAACTGTGACAGCAGACAATCCTGTCAAAGCGGGCTGTGCAAACGCAAGCCTGTCTCTTGCACAACCAACCGAGATTGCCGTCGCGCCGGTGGTGGGACTTGCGACACAGCCAGCAAACTCTGCAAACCAAGACCCCTTGTGACTTGTACCGATGACAGCGCATGTGGCTCGGCCGGCGTCTGTAATAAAGTTCGCCAAGTCTGTGAACGTCGCCGCTGTGCTTCTGACAGTGACTGTAAGTCAGGACTCAAGTGCAACGCACGACGCCGTGTCTGTTACAAGCCCTGCACCTCCGACAGTGATTGTGTCTCTCCTGAAACATGCAGCCCACGAGCACAAGCCTGCTTCCGAAGACGCTAAACCTAAGAGAGACAGTCCCACAAACACAAGCCTGCCTCCGAAAACGAGAACTCCCATAAGCACCACAATTGATCTCCTCCTCTCCCCAATCTACTTTGCTCTCAATGCTGCCAACTATAGGGAAGGAGCTTTACGCGACTTTTAGCAACCATCGTATGACCCCACCCCCAAAGCTCCTCTCCATCGATGAAAACAAGACTTCACTACATTTTTTTTACGATACTCTTCCTGCCTCTTTCTCTTTGAGAACCCTTATCTCCGAATTGACACCTTGCTAAAATGTCAAAGTGGTTGCAATATCTCTTACATTCCTATAATAATAGGTATCCAGTTCAAACCGAAGAAGCGAAATGTTAAATTTCAAAGAATTAGTGAACCATGAGTCGTCGTAGACCAAAACCAAAGCCATTTTCGTCAGGATTGGGATCTCTACCTCCCCAAGGAACAACATTTCAGATTGTAAAGGGTGCCAATCGGTTTCGCAATCGTGAGCAGAATACAGCAGAGCGTTGGCAGAGTTTTTCAGGGGGAAGTTCCCCTTACCAACCATCGACAACACCAGCACTTCCAACAACTGCGAATGAGCTGTTACAGTCTTTGCAAGCTCAACTTGCCTCCGTAGTCCCTCCCCTGGAGAGACAGA
>JALTMC010000794.1:0-7480 GCA_027005175.1 Myxococcales bacterium | reverse complement strand
ATGAGTCATTACCAAAGCGAATGGCTGCAGCAGTCACACTAGGTGAGGTTGGCTATATTGAAGATCTTACATCCCTCCATCTGCTCTTAAATGCAGGTCATGAAATGGCTCGTGCTGCCGCAGTACAAGGTATTTCACGCATTTTTGAACGCCACTCTCCTGAACACAGTGGTGAAATTTTAATACAAGCACTCCTCGACAATAATATTGCTGTTCGCGACTACGCAAGAGAAAGCTTGCTAGGACACAGCTGGCTTGAGAAGTGGATCGAAAGAGCCAGTGGGTTCACCCAACAACAGCGTTTGGCTTATCTCGCAGGAAATGTCCAGGTTCTTTTGCGAGCCAGTCATCTCTCCAAAGATGAAAAAAGCTTCTCCCTGAGATCCTTGTGCGAGGAAGGTCCACTGATATCCTCTGCATTGATTGAAGCATTGCAAGGAGTCATCCAAGAGATCGTTGGACAAATTGAAACAAATCGTATCGCGATGAAAGGCATCTCGCGGGATCCTGGCAGCGGGTTTGGCATGCAGGTTCAGTATCGTCAGATCAAGGAGCAAAAGAAAGTTCTTAAGTTTCTAGAGTCCATGCTCCAGGAAATTCAACTTCGAAAAGAAGGACAACATGGTCAGAGGGAGGGCACATGAGTTCAGGAAGTCTCGTTTATCATTGTCCTCAATGTGGATACACTAACCCAGAGGATAATACATCCTGTTATCAGTGCAATGCACCACTGCATGCAAGCCCCTCCCAGCAAAGACACCAGCCTTCCTCAAGCATCTCTTTTGCTGACGCCCATACACCCAATGCCTTCCACGGCAACTATACTCCTCCTCCCACCGATAGAATGCTTGGTCGCATTATCGGCAACTTTCGCATCCTCGAAAAGATAGGTCAGGGGGGCTTTGGTGCCGTTTACAAAGCCGAACAAATCCATATCAAACGAAACTTTGCCATCAAAGTCCTCAACCTAAATAAACGCGCCAATCTGGAATTGGTGGATCGATTTCGTCGCGAAGCTGTTGCAATTGCCGAATTGCAACATGACAACGTTGTGCAGCTATCCGACTTTGGTCTGATCAGTGAAGAAGAAGGCTTTTATATGGTGATGGAGTTCCTCAAAGGAAAGACTCTACACCAAGCCCTCGCCCATCAAGAGATCTTCGACAACGTACGCCTGCTCAACATCTTTCAACAAATCAGCTCTGTTCTCTTCCATGCCCATCGAAAGAATATCATCCACCGCGATCTCAAACCCGCAAATATCTTCCTTGTCAACAATGAGATACATTGCGATAAGGTCAAAGTGATCGACTTCGGAATCGCTGCCATGACTGAAGACGATGGCGTGGAGACCCAGTCAGGGATACTTATGGGAAGCCCACACTATATGTCCCCAGAGCAAGCCTTGGGCAAAAAAAAGGAACTTGATGGACGATCCGATCTCTATGCCCTAGGAGTCATATTATTCCAACTTTTAACCAACCAGACGCCTTTTCGAGGTCAGGGAACAGCTATTCTCCTACAGCATATTCAAACGCGCCCTCCCCGCTTAGAACAAGTGGTGCCCCACAAAGCTTGGACTCCAGAACTCGAAAGCTTTCTCGAACGGGCTCTCGCAAAATACCCTGACCAAAGACCAGCAGATGCCGCAGAATTCTGGGAACAATGCAAAATCGCGCTGGAGGCACAAGAAGCTTGTGATTCAAACTATGGTAGTGAATATAGTCTGCTGAATCCTGCCAACCCAGGTATAATTCACCCACCAACCCCACCCACCATGCTTCTCCCCGGCAATGAAGATGCCATTCCTCCCGAAACACCATTCCCCTTCTCTTCCTCCGATCATATGAGAAGCGAGCTTTCCCTCACAAAATCGTTGTATACGCCGATCTCCACAGAACTCCCATCCGAACTCAACCAAGATCCCACCACACTGGCACCTATCCCACAGCCTCCCCCAAGAGAAACCTCTCGAACCAAAAAATCACACTCCTCTCAAAGACTCACTGTTCTTCTCGGCACAGGACTTGTTTCTCTCGTGGTCGCTGTAAGTGTATGGTATTTCTTCCTGGCAAAACCTCACACTGTATCGGCAACCCTCTGGATCAACTCCGTTCCACAAGGTGCTAGTGTTTTCTTGAAGGGGAAAAAAAGAGGCAAGACTCCTCTTTTCTACAGAGGCCATCAAGGGGAAGAACTCTCTTTTCAACTCAAATTGCCCGGATACAAAACACGAGTCGAGAACTACACCCTTAAACAGCTTGAAACCAAACAAAGTTATTCTCTCCAATCGCTATACCCAACCTTTACCATTCAATCGAACCCACCCCGAGCCACTGTATGGATGGCAGGAAAACCTGTAGGTCAAACACCGTTCCATCTCAAAAAACCTCCCGGAGAACAAATCCAGTTTCAACTCTCACTTCAGGGATACCAAGCTCGTGATATCCAATATACATTTTCTCGCAAAAAATCTCGCAAGACCTACGCTCTACTCAAAAAAACTCCACCCAAACCACGTATACGATACAAACCACATATACGATACAAACCACGTATACGATACAATCATAAGCGTGCTGTTCTCATGGTTCGCTCATCGCCCTCCGGTGCAACAGTACGAATCAACGGTAGGATTCGAGGTAGAACACCTCTTCGGTGGAGAGGACGATACAACCAGCAAGTTCGTATTCAATTATCTCGCTCAGGTTACATAAACCGTCACTCTAAAACTCGGTTGCAACGTGGAATGAATCACCTCTACCTCACACTTAAACCTCTCCGACTCATACCCTAACCATGAGCAAATCGATGTCTCTCTACAAATACTATTTTCCCTTTTTCTGTTTGTGGCTCATGACTCCACAAACAATACAAGCCCAAAGCACCTCTTCCCTTTTGCGTCAGGCTTCCCATACAATAAAGCGCGGTGAACAGCTCGCTCAACAAAGTAAATTTCCACAAGCAGTACAACGTTTTCAACAGGCATTACCCTTTATTCGGAAAGCTCTGACCAACAGTTCCTCCCCACAAAACAAGAAAAAAGCCCAGAAATTACTACAGAAATGCTTGTGCAATGCAGGCTACTACGCTGAACAAGGACAACAACTCCTTAAAGCTCGTAACCTGTATCGCCAATGCCTCACAACAAGACTCTCCCCTCATTTCGAAAAGAGAGTAAAAAAGGCTTTGGTTCGCATAAAACAAGCTTTGCTTCGATTTATGGCAACTGTAACGATTCGCACAAACCCCTCCAATGCAAAAGTCCAATTCCTCCAACAAGGAAGCTCGGGCATCCTCGACCGCTCACCCCTCACTCGACAAATGGAGCCAGGCACCTACACTCTCACGATACAAGCTCCTGGCTACCAGAGCTACCGAACCAAACTCACCATCCACAAAAGCGCACGTATCCAACGCTTCTATCGATTAAAAAAACTGGGCTTATTAAAGATTCAAACGCAGCCAGCACGGGCTCAGATTCAGATCTCAGGCCCAAATGGATTGACACGAACTGTGGGCTCCCCCTTCCGAATGATGCTTCCTCAAGGAGCTTACAAGATCGTTATTCGAAAGGCTGGCTACAAAGAGTACCACCAGACCGTAGCAATATATTCGGGAAAAAGCTTCTCGAAAAAGATTCAACTGCTTCGCCAATCCACCACACTGCTGGTGGAAACAACACCACTCCAAGCCCAAGTAAAACTCAAAGATGCACAGGGAAAAAAATTCTCCGGCACAACACCTTTCCGTGCCCAAATCTCAGCGGGACAATTGTCATTGAGTATCTACAAACGAGGATACAAGCCCATTGCTCAGAAAGTAGTAGCCTTAGCCGGGACACGCCTGGAAAAGCGGTATATCCTTACAGTACACGTCCCTCCCAAACAACAGCTCGCACGCACTCTCGCATGGTCCAGCACCGCTCTCACCGTGGCTACCGCAGGTACAGGCCTTGTGCTCATGATTCTCGCTCAAAAGAACTTTGCGACAGTGAAGCTGATGCGTGGTCGCATCGAAACGTCTAACGAAGAAATTAATGCACTCAATAACAGTGGAAGCACCATGCAAACTGCCGGTATTGTATTCGCAAGTGCAGCTGCTGTCCCCCTCATCGCTGCGATAGCTTTGTTTGTTTGGGATGGTGGTCGCTCAAAAGCTCCACCTCCCATAGCCTTAATACCACCTCAAAGAAAGAACCAAAGGAACTCAAGTCAGAACCAGCCCAACCTCACTTTGTACAGCACACAGTAAACCAATGCTGTCTGCATCGAAAGAGTGAAAGAAAGAGAATCTTTACGCAACAATTAATAAGATCTCACAGGACAGGAGGAGAAGCATGAGAATTCGACGTTCATCCAGAACATCACGTACCTCTCGAACCCAAAGAAGTATACCCCAACGTACTCGTCGTCCAGGTCGAACGAGGCAGGGTCGAAGGATATTTAAGGCTTTATCCAAACCCCTCAACAGAGCCAAATCCATATTTGTCCGAGCCAAACGCAAGATCACTCCCAGGATCTCACAATGGAAGGGAAAGCTCTCTAAAACATGGAGCCAATCAAAGACCCACACCTATCACACCCAACCCAAGCGCACCACAGCACGTAGCTTCACACCCGCCCGCCCACAACGAAACAACCGACAAGGTATCGCAAGGCCAACACGATCACGCCCAAGTCGCCGGTCCAATCGACCAGTCACACCACCACGTGCCTCAGCAACGTATCGACAACAAACTCCCATAATGACAGCAAAGCAAGTATATTCCTCGCCCAAAAAACTATCCAGCCCCCCCTCAAAGATATCCACTCAAAGACCTCAGCGCACACTGAATTTCTCAGCCATCAAAGAGAGTATCCGCCAAAAGATCCCCGAACTCCAGCGAAGCACAGAAAAAAAGATAGAAATTGCGACCCAAGCCTTGGAGAAAGCCCGCCCAACTATTCAAAAGATACTCAGAGCAACTGAGATCAAAACAACCCTGCCTATCCTTGGCAAAGTGGAGATCTACTCACCCAAGGAACTCCCCAAAACTCTTGTGAACACATGGAAAGCCGGATCAAACCTCCTGAAAAACAACCGTGTGGTTTTAAAGACAATTGTTCGCAAAGGTAAAACCTATATCACCGCCCCCAAAAACAACCCCTTCGGTGCCTCCGCTGGCACTTACAAATCAGGCTTGACCCTCGCGAAAAACTCGCTCAAAAATAATCTTAAATCTGCCCTTTCTATCAAAGGCTTGGGAGGAACAGCAGTCCTATCCTCGGCAGGTAGGGCTCTTGATTATTACTCAAAGGGAGAAAAGATCCTCAGCAAAGACTTTCTGGTGGATGCAGCGATCGATACAGGCATCAGCGCTGCTTCGGGAGTTGCTGCAAAAACTGCGGGTGCCATGATCGGTGGTGCCATCGGTACCGCCATCCCTATTCCCATTGTTGGAACCGTTGTGGGAGCCACAGTTGGAATGGCCGTTGGAGTTGGCATCAACAACCTCATTGAAAGTCAGCTCATCGAACGATTTCAGGTTCGCAAAAATATAAAGGAGTGGTTCAATGGCTGGTAATGCACAACCTCGTCCTATCTCGCAAATCCTTGAAGAAATTGAAGAGCTTCAGCGTGGGCTTCGATGGGATAAGGAAAACACCGAACTTCACACAAAGATCGGACTGCTCCACCTCGAAGCTGGCAAACTCATAGAGGCCGTCGAATCCTTTGAAACGATCTTACAGATTGCTCCAGATGATGCCTCTGCTTACCATAACCTCGGCACCATCCTACTACAGATCGGAGATCTTGAAAACGCAACAACCTGCCTGGAACAAGTTGTCTCTCTCGACCCTGAACTCTCCCTGGGCTGGGCCAAGCTAGGCCAAGCCTACTATCTGCAAACACAATGGGAGCAGGCCGATGAGTCTCTGCAACAAGCACTCTCATTGGAGCCCGATCTTACAGAAGCACTCTATACTTTGGCTGAATTGCGATTCGCACAAGGACACATCGAAGAAGCAAAGCAGGTTGCAGAAACACTGCTTCAACAAGATCCAGAGTATGCAGCCATGCAGTCACTTTACGGCACGATCCTGATGTACCAAGGTGAGTGGGAACTTGCGATACAAGCCTATCAAAAAGCTTACCAGTTAAATCCAGAAGACTATGATGCTCAATGTGGCCTGGGTCAATGTCATGTCTTTGCGGGGCAGTGGGAAGAGGCTTATCAGGTCTTTGCCGAAGTCTGCATCAAAGACGACGCAAACCCCACAGCATGGCTTGGTGTCGCCCAAGTGCTCGCACACCAAGAACGTTGGGAAGAAGCCTTGACTCCATTTCTCAACGCATTCAGCCTTGCACCGGAAAATACCGAAGCTCACCTAGGCATCGTACAATGCCTTGTCGCACGCAAGCACTTTGATGAAGCGAAAGATGAGTGTCTCGCCATCCTCACCAAAGAGCCAACTCACCAACAAACCCTCTTGCTTCTCGCTCAGATCTATGAGGCCATTGAACAAAACCAGCAAGCGCAATCCATTTATGAACAGATCCTCTTGGATAGTCCTACGCATCCACTTGCTCACCTCACCCTCGGACGACTCACAGCCCAAGCAGGTCACAAAGAAGAAGCTCTCGCCCACATACAACAAGTTGCCGCCCAAGAAAATGATTACGCGACGATCGCACGTCAATGGTTGGAGGAAATGTCATGAGTTCTGCCCAATATATCAATGGCCTCTTGCATCACCTTGGCGAACAATTGGAGTTGGAGGATTTGGAGTTAGACGAAACAGGTTTTTGCGGCTTGGAACTCGAAGACCTCAACCTCCAAATCAATATGGAGCTGGTAGACGAAGCTGACCTCTTCTGCCTCCACACCGACCTTGGCGAATACTATCCTCGCGAACAAGACTCCCTGTTTCCCATGTTGTTGGAAGCCAACCTCTACCACCAACAAACGGATGGTGCCACCCTCGCCATTGACTCCCAACGCAACCAAGTGGTCCTCTGCCTGACCCGAGCCATCCAAGAATTACGCGACTATCCACAGTTTGAAAAACTCGTCCAAGGCTTCATCGAAAGCTCCTCTCAATGGGCCGAAAAGCTTGACACCATGGGATAGTAGCGATAACCGACTCACTCACTTTACTTGCTAGTCCTAAACAATGACGAGGAGAACTTGGCACTGGAGGTCAGCGGGACCGACCAAGCAATAGGAGATACAACACGCTTGAAGAAGAAACTCTTTCAGATCAGACAATGTACGTTGCCTGTGGAGAAACTGGCGGTGGTCGTCGCATTTCAAGAACCCTGTATTTTAGCGAGCAGCCCATGAGTCGCCTCACAACCATCCCGACAGAAGAAGTCGAGCGTCTTGTTTCTTTCGCTTTGTTGAGAGCGGAAATGTTAGAAGAGCTGCATCTCCCGACTATATCAGCAGCATGGCAGGAAGTTTTGGTCGGAGAACTTGAGCTTGCCTCTCGGGCAC
>JALTMC010000793.1 GCA_027005175.1 Myxococcales bacterium | reverse complement strand
GAGCTGCGGCTTGCGTGCTCTCCGGCCTTTGGGTCTCGTCTGCTTCTTCCTCCTTGGATTCACCCGCCGCAAACGAGCCTAACAACCCCCCCCTGCCCCAACCTCCCCCGCGAATATTCGCATGCCAAACATCGTACCAGAGCGACTCCCCTTGGTCTTCCCTGGTCTTCCCTTGGTCTTCCCTTGGTCTTCCCTGGTCTTCCTTCTATTTCTCAGTGATCGTGTTAGACAACTTGTGCCATGAGGTAGAAAGCGGTGAAGGACAGAAACAATCCGACAACGGGCCATCTGTATCCTGTGCGGGAGAGAGAATCCTGTGAGACAAACAGAAGAGAGGCGAACAGCACCAGCAGACCCGAAGTAAGGCCTGTGATGGTAAGTGTGATGGCATAGGGAAGGTGATAAAAAAGAGGCACAGCTAAGAGCAACAGTGGAAGCTCAAGAAGCCACCATCGAAAGCTGACAAAATGGAAGGAGGCTGGATCTTTTTGTGTCCTCATCGCAAGAAAGCATGTGAGCGTTGCAGAAGCAAGAGGCCACATCGCAAGATAACTTGCACCAGGAACAGAAAAGACCAGAAAGAGCAACAAGACAACCCAGATCAGAAGTGCCGCGAAGGCAAGCTCCAACCGTTGAAAGAGTCGAGTCATCCCGCCCAGAAACAAAAAGAACAAACTACCCGCGAGGCATAAGAAAGCGATGGCATAGAGACCATCATTGGCGATGTCCCAGTAAAATGCATACAAGTGTTTGCCACGCCATTTGAGTGTATTCACAGCAAGCCAGCCAACAACAACCCCTGTTGCTCCTGCCGCCAGAAGGAAAGAAAGTATCCCGAGTCCGACACGCCACCCTTGAAGAAGCCCCTTCTTCCAGGCATACCCAAAGCCAAGCAAAACCAACAGAGCCAAGAGCAACGACAAGACGAGAGCGGTAGTTTCACCATATACAATCAGAAACCTGCCCAGGATATCAAAGTACACGACATTGGGAGCCTGGGTTTGAGACAGATCACTGTGACTGAGATACCGCACCATCGAGAGCATGTGTTCTCCATGATCCTGAAGACTTGCAGGCGACAATCGCTGGAAGGTATCGGTGGGTTTGTGATAGTCGCGAACGGATTCAAGAAAAGCAAAGTTGAGACCCTGTACACCAAGCTTCTTAAAGACCGTAAAGTCGGTGTTGTTGGGGAGGAACCGATAGACTTCGTAAAACAAAGAGGTGGCTCGAGGGGCATGATCTGCCTTTGCAAAAGCGGCGACCGTTTTTCCGTTCTGACCGAGTGTCTCAAACATCAAAGAAGGTCCACGACTACCACGAGCTTCAAAGTTTAAAACAAACTTCAACTCCCGTGCCCAAGGATGATGACGAGCAAACAACTTCGCCCCCCACAAACCGATCTCTTCCGCATCCGTAAACAAAAACAACAGATCATTTTTTGGTTGTGGCAGGTGTTTCAGTGCTCGTAAAGTCTCCAGCATCGCGGCAACGGCGGCACCATCGTCGGCAGCTCCTGGTCCATGATGAGCCGAATCATAGTGAGAAACAACGGCCACAAGCCCCTTGCTTTGCGTGCCTTTGATACGCACCAGGACATTGGTCACTGAGTTCCCTGCCAGATGGCGAACTCTTGCACGCAGCCCAACCTTGGGTAGCTTCGCCTGCTGCAGTGTAGGCTTGTAGCCCAAGGCTTTCAAGCTGTGCAACAAATAGTTCCGAACCTTAACATTCTCTGCCGACCACATCGGATGAGGTCGTACCGCGATCTGTTTCACATGAAAGAGTGCTCTCTCAGCAGAGAATACAGTCCTAGGTGCCTCGGCTGAGCGAGGGAGAGGAGGTTGTTGCCCCCAAACCACCAGCACAATGACAACAAAGAGTAGCAACGCGACCAGCCCCCCCATAAGAGGCTTTGTAAACTTATTTAGAGACATACAGCTCTCTCCAATATCCTACGTTTTGGAAAACCTTGCTTCGGTTCTTTCCTATTCAATGACTCCAGAGACTTGCTGGCCATACCTTGACAGTCAAAGCCACTTGACTAGACTGTCCGCCGCGAAGGGGTCCTTGTGACACCAACGTCACTTGTGGCAATTCAACCTCGCAGACATCACACTTGTCTCAATCCAACATCGCATAAAGGAATCACAACATGACAGAACAATCCAAGACAGAGCAACTCCCACAATGCAAGTGTGGATTCACACGAGAAGACATTGACACCTCAGTCTATGTGACTGCAAAGAATGATTACAGTAGCATCGGTTGGTTCCTCATCCTCTTTGGAATCACAGCCACTCCCAAGTCTGTCACCTTTCGCTGCACCCAATGTAGCCACAACATCGAAACCAACACAAACCCGAAGCTGCTCAAAAGATTTGCATAAAGACAGACTGTCTGCTCATGGAAGCCATATACGCGCTCACAGGTATGTGTGCACAGTCCTGAAATTCTTCAGAACCGAAACATCAGTTCATTGAAACAGGTGTTCTCTTCATCGAAGTGGATCTTACTTTCGAGAACTCGAGTGGATACAATAGTGAAGCCCGGTGATAGGAGTTCGTGATAGGCTTCGCGAGAGCGGGGGATGGCAAACACATCGTCAAAGTTCATTTCATTGGCTTGGTAGTCGAGTTCTGTATCGATGGGAATCGTAAAGTAGAGATACTTCACACGTTTGGCCATGATCGGAACACAGAGATTGATCTCTTCGTCGGAAAGGTATTGAAAGACAGAAGTACAAATCCCCAGGTCAAACACAACATCGTCCCGGGATTCATCGAGGCACCAAGTCAGCAGATCTATCGGGAACAACGACACTTCCATACTTGGAACACGTTGTAACTGAGCAGCATCAAGCAGGGCATAGGTATGAGCAGAAGGCTCAATGCCCTCCACCTGATAGGGCATAAAAACATTGATCATCTCTTCTAACAAATGCCCCAAACCGTAACCAAAATCGATCATCGTACCGATATTGACAGTCTCTAAGGCAAAGAGGTGCTGCAAATAGTGAGCATGCTCTTTTGCATTGTAAACACAATCCATGATCTGAGGTTCACCATAGTACTTTTTCCAATAGGATGTCTTAAATCCAACAGCACCAGGGCCTTGTGTTGTAGCAGAATCACTCATCGTTTCTCAAATCCAATCTTTTGCTTCATCGTTTTTCCAATCCACTTCTCTAAGGATGCAGACATCATTTCCTCCACATGGAAAGAAGAAAGAGATGCGCCTCGTCCGTGTCGAGAACTCCTACCAATGAATCTGATATGATACACAACATCGACAAACTCTAACAGATGGGAGTAAAAGAATGTCTGAAATGCAAGGAAATGTTGTCATCGTCACCGGAGCGAGTAGCGGAATCGGTTGGTCAAGTTCCCTGAAGTTCGCCTCTGAAGGTGCTGATGTTGTACTTGTAGCTCGCAGCGGAGAGAAGTTGCAGGAGCTAGCAACCCAGATCAAGGAGAAGGGAGGGAGCGCGCTGGCCGTCAAAGCTGATGTTTGCAAAGACGAGGACATCGAAAGAGTCATCCGTCAAACCATCGAAAAATGGGGAAGAATCGACATCCTCGTCAATGCTGCCGGCATCATTGGAACGGGCAACATCGAAACCACCACCCGAGAAGAGTGGGACTCCATGATGAACATCAATGCCCGGGCTCCCTTCTATCTGATGCAGTGTGCCATGCCACACCTGATCGAAAGCCAGGGAAGTGTAGTAAATGTATCGAGTGTAACAGGAGTTCGGTCATTCCCCAACGTTCTCGCCTATTGTGTCAGCAAGTCCGCCGTGGATCAACTCACCCGATGTGCTGCACTCGAAGTAGCCTCCAAAGGTGTACGAGTCAATGCGATTAATCCAGGAGTCGTGGTGACAAACCTTCACAAGCAAGCTGGCATGGACGAGGAGGCTTATGCCAAATTCCTGGAACACAGCAAGACAACTCACCCTCTCGGACGAGTTGGAAAGCCCGAAGAGGCCGCCGAACTCATCTACTTTCTCGCCTCACCACGCGCCAACTGGATTACTGGCGTCACCTATGAATTGGATGGAGGCCGCGCACAAACCTGTGCCCGATAACCACCCAACTTAAGAGCTCAACTTAATCGTACGGACAACACAAGTGAGAACTTACCGTGAACGAAGGCTATCAATGCTCCAGGACAACTCGATCCATTAACGTTGTTTCCATGCTTGAAGTCACTTTGCTTTCAAGCGATGCCAGCCATGTGGACAATCGGGTTGTGTCCAGTCAAAGCCGATACGTGCCAGTCGGGTTCGTGGGGATCAAGTCCAGCACTATCTTTCTATTTTCTTTCGAAAGCGAATCTCACCACAAGGTGTTCCTCCTTGAAGAAACTTGGACTCGAAGTGGCTGCGTGCTTCTTCCAAACTTACGGTCACGGGACCAACATAGGACTCCTCTAAAGCAGAAAATGCTACAGGGTGGTGTGTCATGGCATACAGCCACTCTTGCAAATAAAACCCTTCATTGGAGCACAGCAAGATCTCACCACCGGGCTTGAGGAGATCAACCATTTTGCTGATGAGTGGGTGATAAGACCAACGTTTTTTCCGATGTTTGGAAGGCCACCAGGGATTGGGATAAAACAGGGTGAGTAGATCCAGGCTGTGATTTGGCATTGCGGCAAGAATAGGAATCGCGTTGCCATGCAAACCAAACAAATTATCTCTACCTGTCTCCTTAAAGCGTCGTACCATCCGACTTCCCCGACGGGTACCTTTGTCTATCCCAAGAAAAGCATGCTCTGGATTTCGCTCGCTCTCCCGTAGGGAGAAGAGACCCAATCCGCAACCCACATCACAAGCTCGCCAGGAACGCCCCCAAAACGCCTCGGGGACTTCCGGAACATAAGCACCATCCCATCGCTGAAGATAACGCTCCAACTGATGACGACGCCAGGATTTCTGCATCCGTTGTTGGTCTCTTTCGTCCGGCAATGACAAAGGGAATGCAAGAGGAGACTGTGTTTGAATCTCCTTCAATTCCTCCTCGGTCCAATCTGGGATATCCACGAGAGAAGTGTCCAAGGCTCCAGGCTCCGAATAACAGGTCCCTACGATCACGGGACCACCTCACAACAAAAAAGATCCCATTCCAAGAAACAGGAGACTCTTCGCTTGATACCCCAGAAAACCATTGGAAGCAAGAACTGGATCAACTCGCTCTCCCGACGAGCAACATGAATCATCCAAGTTAGGGGCTGCACACAACTGCTTTGTTGATAGCTCCAAAGAGATCCAAAGTTTTGGAAAGCTCCACTTCACCCGTTAAAGCGTTGATCGTAGCGCATTGAACAAAGGTTCGGATCTCGTTGTTGCAAGACACATCGGCTTGTGCCAGCGCCGAAAAATAGGCATCTTTCCCTGTATTTTTGGTGGAAAAGGTATACTGAAAATAGTGGGCTTTTCGTATCCCAAACTTTAAAGATTGCCACGGCTGCTTCTCCCAGCGAGACGTGTTGACCGGATACATCGGATTTCCGTTATTGCAAAGCGGCGTACTTGGCACAGTGCTGCTGCTCAATGAGCTGGGAACAGAGTGTGGACTTTGGTTGTTGGGAAAATGAGGCTTCAGACGCTCTCCTTTCACACTGTTGTGAGTATCGTTAAACCAAGCAACAGCACCATTCGAGACCGCTCGTAAGTTGATGGGAGCTTCGGAGATTTTGGACGCACGAAGGAACCGAGTAAATACAGGAATTGCAATTCCTGCCAAGACACCGATTATCACGACCGAGATCATCATCTCAATCAATGTAAACCCCCGCTGATTTTGGGTTCTTGGATGATGTTCTTTCATAAACCTTTTCCTTCTATGCCTAAAAACCAACGTAACCTCTTAGATTGGTTCTACTTCTCAATCTCAAAAAGAAAGGCTCCTCGGTAGCTAAAAGCCAGATGAATGTCCAACTTGTGCCTCCTTTCAAGGCTCCCATCCATTACTATTTTTACGACCTTGCCCTCGCAGACTTTAATTCTTTTTTGAACCTAAAGTGGGCGTGCAATCATATGAGACTTGTATAAGACACGCTCTCTACAACCAAAAAGAAACTCTCTACTTTGGAGCATAGCCTGTCAACTCAACATACGCTTTGCCTGTGACACGTTGCCCTGCTTCTGTACCCTTTACCTGGCACACCCCTTCCCAGTAGATGGAGGCTTTATCTCGCACTTTTTTATATACCTCTTGGTCTTCCAGTAGTGGAGAGACTGTGTACTTAAGCTTTAAAGAGGGTATCTCAATCGTCCATCCATAGGGATACACAGCTTTGGTATGAGGGCTCTTCCACTGGCCTGTTGCTTTGAGGATAAAGTCTCCTTTCTTAAGCTCAACAGTGCTGCCATCTTTGCGAATAAAGGTGCCTCCCACAAAGTCACCTACTTTTTTGGAGTTGCGCACAAGAAACAACATCAACTCCGTTTTGTTATCGAGACGCAAGCTATACCAGTCCCACCCCTCGAAGTCGACGCCAGGGCGTCCCATGGTTCCCCACTGATGGTCCATCCACGCAAGACCTGTGACCTGTAGCGGCTTGTCCTTCACCTTCAACGTCCCAGTGACCTTCATCCGTGTATATGAATAATAATAGAATGGCTTGTTCGAAGCGAGAGTCATCGAGCCATTCCCGTATTGCAAAACAACCGGCTTTGTCGTCTCTAACTGGAAATCGATCGCATACCCATTCATGCTCGCTTTAAGATGGTCTTTTCCTTTGTGTCCTTCCACAAACCAGTCTCCGACGGCAACCTTAAAACCTGTTTTGGGCTGAGGTGTTTTTGTGAAGGCAGTCTTTGATTCATGATGAAAGCTCTTGGTGGCCAGATCCGTCACCGCAAACTGTGACAGGAACAAAGTCAATGTCCCGATATCAAGCTGAAAGATCACCAACTGAAACCCGTACTCGTTGCTCTGAGCATCTTTCAATATACCTGTATAATACCACCACTCTACAGGGTCATTGTGAGGAGCCTCATCTTGAGGAAGCTGAATAGGCTTTACCAAAGAGGATTCCGGCAACCGCTCGGTAGCTCCCTTCTCAGGTGAAAGCAACTCGGCAGTCCCCTTCTCTGGTGTATTTTCATGCTTGTTGACCTCTTCCGAGACAGTCTCGCCCCCGCCTCCAGCATCTGTTGCATGCTCCGCCACGCTCTCCCGCCCGGTCGCTCCTTCCAGAGAAATAGTGGAGGCACAGTTACCAAAAAAATGCACAAAAGAGAGCACAAGAAAGAACAAAAAGTAACGTTTCATAAAATATACCCATTTGAAAGAATAGAAAACCAAAGACCGCCCCATCCAACACAGTAGGAATGTCTCGCAGCATATCCCGTCCAACGCATGGTGATATTCCAACACGCACGATCAATGTAAGAGGCGTGTAGCAACAAAAGCACCTAGCCTTAGGCATGGCCTCAAGACTGCAGACTGCAAGAAACACGATCAATGTAAGGAGTGTGTTACAATCCCCTCCTCATAATCTTACAGAAGCCTCCATCCAAGAAAGCCCAGACCCGCAAGGATAAGAAGAATAGCAGAGATCATCAAGTACCGTGTGAGACTGGACTGTGAAGTCGGTGGTGTCGTGAAGGAAGATGCCTGTGGTAGTGGAACACTTGGAGGCTGAGGAGGTAGAGTATTCCGAGCAGCGAGCAAGATCCCCACAGGTCGAGTGTCCGACGTTTGAGGAAAAACATGATTCTCTACCGTTTGTTTTGGGTTATTCATCTGCCCAGCCACAAGAGGAAAGTTCTCCTCTGCTGTTTTGCTTGGAAGCTGTAGCTCCATAGGTCGAAACGATGGTGTCGTTTGCTCCTGAATGACCCTCGGTGCAGGAGAATTGTGTTCTGGCCCGTGCTCAGACGGGGTAGCCATTTCACGAAGATGTCGGAACGATGGCGTCGTTTCTTCGGGCAACTCAGCTAGGGGAGAGAACCGAAACGATGGTTCTGTTTTGTCACGTGGTTGTCTGATCGAATCGGGAAGTTGGATCGAAGGGCTAGTTTGTTCGTGTAGATCTACCGATGGAGCCTCCTTGTCGAGGTTGGGCTTGGGACGAAACATCACAGGAGGTGCGACCACAGAAGGTGATTTGGGTGCTTTGAAAGCTGCAGTCGCCTCCTTGGCAGTTTGAAGCTCTAACTGAATCTGTCGAACAAGAGCTTCGGAACACGCTTGCCAGAACTTCATCGCATCAGCGGGACGTTCGATAGGCTCTTTCGCCAGTGCAACTCGCATAAAGTCCTCCAACTCCCCACACCATGACTTCCACGGAGCTGCTTTGGACAAAGGAGGAGGCTCCGACTGGAGATGCTGAAGGATGATTTCTACGGGAGCCTCCGCCTGAAAAGGCAACGTCTTGGTCAGTAAGGCATACAACACAGTACCCAGAGAGTAGAGATCGGCCCGGCCATCAATGGACTTACTACCACGAGCTTGCTCCGGCGAGACAAACTCTGCTGTACCCATAAATGCGCCGGTTCGAGTAAGTGAAGAGCTACCATCAACGAGTCCTGCGATACCAAAGTCGAGCAGCTTGACCACTTCCTTCTTCTCCATCTGATGAAGAAAGAAGTTACTGGGTTTAAGATCTCTGTGAATCATGCCTTTTTGATGAATATAGAAAAGTGCCGAGCAAGCCTGCTTCATCAGCCACCACACCTTTCGAATCGGCCAGATCTCCGGTTTCTCCAGTTCATCTTGGAGGCTCGTCCCTTCTAAAAGCTCCATCACCATATAAAATCCATGCTTTGGAAGCTGTCCAAAGTCATAGAACTTTACGATGTTGTCATGTCGCAACCGAGCCAAGGTTTCAGCTTCTCGCTTAAACCGCTCAATGATCCCAAGGTTGGCTTGTTGGACGCTGTGCAACACCTTGCTCGCATAAATCTCCTGGGTTTGAAGGTGCTCCGTTCGATAGACAGCACCAAATCCACCCTCTCCAATACACTCCAAGAACAAGAAATTCCCCAGCTGTTTGCCTGTGAGAGAATGTTCTGATTGATTGATCGTAGCATCGAGAGGGTCCTCCTCACCTTTGTTCCACTCAAAACGACCTGTCTCCAGAAACATCAGATCATCTACTGGTTCACGTCCCTCCTTAAGGAAGGCACCGGGCTTTTGCTCCATCTCGAAGGAATCATGGGGAACTCCGACATCCACCGATTCTTGAGGAAGGAACGCATCCTCAGGCACAGCAAGAACCTGTTGTGTCATCCAAGACACGCCCTCTACAGAACCCTGTAGGATCTCTGAAAAATCACCTTCAGGCGAAAACATCAAAGGAGCACAATAAGGACAATCTGCGAGAGCCTCGTAAAAGTGATTGCAACGAGAGCACCTTATCATCGAAGCCAACCTTGTGAACAGTAATTCTACTACATTCTGGAAAGAAAACTGGATTGTACTCAAATCCTTGTCTCATTGCAATCTCTTGAGTGTAAAGAGGGTGCCTGATCGAGTGCGCTCCCCAAAAGGAAGCAAAGGTGTGAGCCTTAATCCACCGCCCGATCTTTCTGGCTCCAGCTATACATAGGATAGAGAAAATTGATGTTCACCAAATAGGTGAGTGCCAAAGACGGCAATCCTTAGGCCTTCAAGGGCCGTGCAATTTGGGCGGTGGATTAAGGTGAGTACTTGCCCTTGACATAAAATGTAAAGATATTCAGTGCTCTCAATCAGCGAGAATCTACCATTTGTTTGTCATAACACCCCTCTCCCTATCACTTTCTGACAGCCCACGTGGTTCGAACCGCCCCGTGGAGTAAACATTTCAATGAATTAGCCAGCAAGCTATTGGTGGATTGTAGTGATTTGGGGCCAAACTCAAAATAGGGTACTCATGATTTCAATCAGTGACACAAGGCGGATCGGCGGTTCGAACCACGTGGGACAGGACTCCAACTTCCCCCTCCCCACCAACGGTGGAGGAAGGGGATAGAACTCATGATGTATAGCACTGTGTAACTTTCTATCACATGCGAACACCTTGGGAGACCACGAGCCTTGGAATTCATTCCAAGGTGTGCAGGCCAAATTCCGCATCTCGTTGCACATCTCGATGGCTGACTCCGATAATACTATAAGTTGAAATCCAGGCTTAGATTCGCCTCTCCAAAGACGAGAATGCTCGAAAGAAAGAAGCTATTTTGAGGTTATTCAGGCGGCATTCAGGTAGCATCAACCAGGAGCATGATGAGCTTTCCCACACCATTGTTGGGAGAGATCTCACGAATGGGAGAGAGCCCTAGATACTCCATACGCATCTGGTTGACGAGCATGACATCCAACACATCCTGCTTAAAAATCTTGGCAGCCACGATGGTCATCACCGCCGTTTTTAATGCATAGGCACGAACACGCGACGATGCGGGGCTCCAACGCCCTGGATGAAGATGGATATAACGCTCCTGGTCATCTGACAAACGCAACACCCACTTGGATTGGTCATAAGCCAGTGTGACCACTTGGTAACTTGTCTTGCCCTCAACCCATGTTGAAAAAGATGAATACTCCAACGTCTGTTGGTCCGACAACATCGAGAGAACAGTACCCGATACTTGAGAAACAGATAACTCACCCAGATACAGATCCATCAAGTTATCACCCAACACCAACAATCGATCCGCC
>JALTMC010000792.1 GCA_027005175.1 Myxococcales bacterium | reverse complement strand
ACCATGCGCAGAGCGTTGCGAGCCAAGCGTCGCTTGAAGCGACAAAAGCTGCGAGCCAAGCGACGAGCGATACGTCGTCTAAAACGACGTGCACGACGCGCCAAACGACAAGCCAGACGACAAGCCAGACGAGCCAGACGTCAGGTGCTGCGCAAGCAAAGGCGGGCCAAACGTCGCCAATATCGAGTCAAACGGCGAGCCGGAAAGCTCCCACCTCAGACAGCACAATCACGTGCCAAACAGCGTATGCAGTATGTAAAGCTCAGCAACCAGCGACGGATAAAACATCGTAGCATTCGAGCCAAACGACGTGCACGACGCAAACAACGTCGTATGAAAAGGTGGGCGCGACGGGCCAAGCGACGAATCGCACGTCGTGCAAGACGCAGGCAGCGACGAAACAAGCGACGATCTCGCCGCAAGCAACGACGTATCAAGAGATGGGCACGACGAACCAGACGACAAGCGCTTCGAAAGAAAAGGAGAGCACAGCGCCACCCCAAACGCCACAAAAAGTAATATCCAGCAACCAGCCCGAGAAACCCTTTCTTGGACCTCATCCGGTGTACAAACCAGGGAGCAATTTGTACGAACCGGTCCTTCCAGTCCGAGAAACCCTTTCTTGGACCTCATCCGGTGTACAAACCGGTCTTTCCAGTCCGAGAAACCCTTTCTTGGACTCCATCCGGCATGGAGCGTTTGATCAACACCACCATCCAATCCGCTTGATTCAGCCTGCGGCTTCACCCCTACGGGGCTGCCTGCGCAGTCGCGCTTCACTCTCGCTGTAGCTCCTGCCGGGTCCGCGATAGGGAGGAGTTTTCCACACCCACAACATAAGAGGTATTTTTCTGATGAACGCCCCTACCCAAGACAGCCAAACCGACGCTGCCATCCAACGACATTCTCTGGCAAATATGCTACAACCCTGCCCGTTAGAAACGTTGAGAAAACGAAGTGTGGTTCGCAACGCAAATACTCAGGGTCACAATCTGTGGTAATGCCAAATCCGTAAGCATCAATTCCACAAAGGTTTACTCATTAAACGATTCGGGACATTGTAGCCCTATCTTGCATCATGCCGAAAACAAGTGGCAAGACTTGCCACTGGCAAGTTGGCCGCACCTAACACAGGGTGTCGGCTCTACACAATAGACAAGGAGAGAAGTAGAAGAATGTCGGAAAGAACACCGGATGTACCGAGGCCTTGGGGTGTCAAGCAAGGCTGGATTGTCTTTGGATTTTCCTTGGGCTTGTTGTTATTTGAGTTGTGTTTGACACGTGTACTCTCTGTCTTCTTTTACTATCACACAGCCTTTCTCGCTGTATCCCTCGCGATGTTGGGTATGGGTGTTGGGGGAGTGTGGGTCTACCTGTTTCCCAAACATAGCAAGCGAGGTCCACAGTTATGGATGTTAGCGGCGGCTGTCAGTGCCGGGACACTCCCGGTATTGTTGGCCTTCCTCAACTTTAACCACAAACATTTAAGCAATTTATGGTCGGGACCTTTTGTGCTGATCTTTGTGGTAGTCAGCATTGTTTGTTTGCTGCCCTTTTTGGCGGGTGGTGTGACGCTGGCCTGGTGGTTCCGTGAATACAAGGAAAACGCCGCCTCCCTCTACGGCTGGGACTTGATCGGTGCCGCCATGGGTGCCTTACTTCTGGTTCCCTTAATGGAGACACTGGGTGGCCCCTCTTCCATTCTGGTGTGCAGCGCATGGTTGTTTTGTATCACTGGCTTCGACTCGATTCGTCACCACCGAAAGAAGCTGGCCTTCACTTCGATGTTGTTCGTATTTATCGCACTATCGAGTGTTGTTTATCACCAAGCCACCGGTGGTTTATCCATCCAAGTAGACACCGATAACCCCAACAAAAAACAGCCCAAGATCCTCTATAAAAAGTGGAATGCTTTTTCGCGTGTCGTGTTGTTGGAAGACCAAAAGTGGTACCGCGCCCTCTCTCATGAGCGCCGCAAGTATTGGAAAGCGACCATGCCTCCACAGCGGCACGCTTTAATCGACATCAATGCCTATGCTCCCTTCATCCGATTTGACGGTACGTTTCGTAAGGTACAATACTTAAAAGAGCTGGTCTCGAATCTGGGCTATCATCTGCTTCCTCCGCACCATCGCTCACTGGTCATCGGTCCGGGTGGTGGAAAAGATATCCTTGGTGCGATGTTGTTTCAACCCAAACAAGTTACAGGAATTGAGATCAACCCTATTCTCGTGAATGATCTGGCCAAAAAGAAGCTCAAAGGCTTTATTGGAGATCTTTACAATCATCCCAAAGTCAAGATCTATGTAGGTGATGGTCGCTCCATCCTACAAGGGCTGCATCAAACCTTCGACATTATTGTAGCGAACTCAGTAGCCACTTGGGCGGCCCATAGCTCTGGTGCCATGAACCTCGCTGAACACAGCCTGTACACCGTGGAAGCTTGTAGTCTCTACCTGGATCGATTGACCCCAAACGGCATCCTCTCTGTATCCCTGTGGGACATCAACAAACACGCCATTCCGCTACGCTGGATTAACATCTGCAGCAAGGCCGCCAAACGTCGTGGGATCAAGTCATTCAACAAGCATGTCGCGGTCGTAAGTAACAAATGGGATGAACAATCTCAATTTACGACGGTCATGATCTCCAAGTCTCCCTTCACTGCGGCTCAATCTCAAAAGTTACAGCACCTCACCCAACAGTGGAAGTATATACCCCATTATATCCCCCAGGCATCCACAAATACCAAAGACTTTGTCAACTATTTCAAAGATCCAAAACAATGGGTACGATCGTTTCCCTATGACATCTCTGCCTCCACAGACAACCGTCCTTTCTTCCTCTACACCGTGCGTTGGCGAGACGTTATCCAGTTTTGGAAAAAGAGTCTATGGGAAGAAGATGCTGCACTCGTCAACCTCATGATCACTTTTTTGGTCGTCAGTCTTTTGTTGGTCGTACTGATTGGCGGCCCTCTGCTATGGCAAACCGTAAGAAGTACGAAAACAACAGGACTTCCGCTTCCTGAGATCTCCTACTTCTTACTCATTGGGTGGGGATTTATGTTGATCGAGATCCCCTTAATACAGCGACTCACCTTATGGCTTGGACATCCAACATACGCCTTAACCGTTGTTCTGACCGCGATCTTACTTTATAGCGGCCTGGGCAGTTGGTGGTCCAACCGATGGTCCAAAAAGGAAGCTTCCCCCGGAACCATCGCATGTATCGCGCTTAGTTTGCTGGTGGCTTGGTTGCTCTTTTTGTATGTCATCCTCGACCCACTTCTCCAACGAACAGGCAACTTTGCCATACACTGGCGCATCCTGCTTGCGCTCGTGACCCTAGCCCCCGTTGGCGTACTGATGGGCTTGCCGCTTCCTCTTGGAATGTTACGCCTGGGCCGATATGCCTCCGAAGGTATTCCCTGGGCCTGGGGAATCAACGGAGCGGGCAGCGTCGTGGCTTCTGTTGCCGCGCTTGGACTCGCCGCAAGTATAGGCTTCAACAACGTCTTTCTGATGGCCACCGGATGTTATGCGTTAGCCTTGCTCGTCGCTTATCGTGCCCAACAAAAACTACAGTAAAAAGTAGCTACAGCCAGCCACCAAGACCAAGACAACAAAACCTACCCAGAGTATCAAGAGCTTCTTTGGTATGAACAGCCTCTCAGATGTCTTTTGTTGCTCATTGCTCTCATCATCAACAAGCCTTTTCACTTTCTCTTTGGAGTTTGACGGGACCACTGCCGAGGACAACAACTCCTGCTCTGAAGCACTCAGAGTCTGCAACCACTCAGCGTTGGGGTGTGCAAACAAAAGCGGCTTCTCTCCATTCTCTGTTTCTTCGGAAAGAACACCTTCCACAAGAACCTTTACCTGTGGAGTCTCCAACTTTGGATGCGTGACCCATTCCGTATTGGGATGTGCAAACAAGAGTGGCTTTTCTCCACCTTCCATGCCTTTCGATACTGCGCGTTCCCCCACCACAAGATCCACCTCTGAAACCTTTGTTTCTGGAGTTTTTGTTTCAGAAGCTGCCCCTTCGAAAGCTTCTGCCACAAATCGCAACACTGGAAAATGTTCCGCTTGCTTGGCTTCCGAAGCCTTCCAATCATCAAAGGAAACTCCGAAATCAGCTTGTTCCGAGAAAAATGGCTCTTCCTGCTCCAAAGCTCGTTGTTGCTCTTCCTCACAGGCCATCGCACCAACACTACGATCTCCCCAATGTGCGGACTTCTCTTCGAGAGAGGGGGTCATATAGGCGGCTAATGGATCTCTGTATGAATTAGCAAGCACATCAGCGCCACCTTGGGACAAGGCAAAGCACCCCTCCTTCCCATCAGAATGTTCCCACGATGATCCCACCGTTGGCTGCTCCAAAACTGTGGGCTCAGAAGCCATCCCAGATTGAGAACTCCATGGAGGCTCCGTTTTTCTCTTTGCAACGGTAGGTTCAGGTGCCCCCTCAGAGTATCTCGGAGTTCGATGATCTGCCTCTATGAATTCACCCAATGACATCGTTTGTCGAGGCAAAGGACTATGTTCCACAACTCCTTGTAAGGCAGAAGTTTGGGACATGAAAGCATGCAATGCAGAAGGAGAAGATGCAGGAACATAGAGACTCGACGAATGAGAGTATGTGCTACCATACGAAAGAGATGGAGATGGAAGAGACGGAGATGCCATGGAGGAATAGGCCATTGTACGGCGTCGAGGGGTAGCTCGTGGGAGAGAGCTATCCGGTATACTCCCATGTGACATAAAGCTCTGTGGAGTTGAGTGGCGCAGTTTCTCACTCTGGTTTGAAGCTCTGCGACATTCTCGGGTGGTTTCCGTGCCCTCAACCTGGTGGAACTGCAATGAAAGCTGCATCTGGTCTGGAGTATAGATACCTTCTTCCCACATCGACTTTTGCAGTGCTCTCTGAAACTCCTGTACTGAGGGATATCGTTGTTCGGGCTTTTTTTGTACGGCCCGGCGCACAACGATCTCCAGGCTTCCACCAAAGTCTCCATCGGGATGGAGTTGATGCAGGTAGGGGGGCATCTCATGAAGTTGTCCGTACAATAGCTGGGATACCGTTTCTTTCTGAAAAGCCGATTGCCCTGTCAACATCTCTAACAACATCAAGCCACAAGCATATACATCCGTGCGTGCATCAATTGTGCCTTTCTCCGCACGGATCTGCTCAGGTGCCATATAACGTGGAGTTCCAACAAGTATCCCTGTGTCTGTTAAACTTTTGTCCACATGACTCACATGCGCTACACCAAAGTCCAGAACTTTAAGGATGGTTTGTCCTTGGCTCCCCTGTACCAACATTAGATTTTCAAGCTTAAGATCTCTGTGAACAATACCATTATCATGTGCAATTCCCAGAACTTCAGAGATCTGTGCGAACAAATACAAGACCAGCTCTTTGGGCAGAGGTCCCTTGCGTTGGAGATAGCTGCGAACCGTCTCACCCTCTAGCCACTCCATTGCAATATAAAAACCTAGCTCTGCCACCCTACCAAAGTCAGAAATACAGACCACATTTTCATGTTCCAATCGCGACATGACCTGAGCCTCTCTGTGAAAGCGCCCTACCATATCTTGTTTGTTTGTATATTGTGGCAATAAGATCTTAACCGCAAAAGAGCGGCCATCTTCGATATGATTGGCCCGGTATACGATACTCGAACCTCCATCTCCAATCCGCTCTAGCAACCGATACTTGCCTACAACTCTATCTGCAAAAGGATCGGTGACATGAAGAAGTTGACCGCAGGATGGACAAAACACCATCCCCTCAATACCTTCACTTTTACAAGATGTACAAAGAACCGACATCGACTCTCATCCCTTTGCCCTTTTCTTCCAACCTCAAGTTCACACCACAACCCATAGAGTGAAACACCGCTGTCATACCGACGTTCAACAGACGAAAAGAAAACACAAATCCCATTCTTCCTCAACATACGACCTCTTCCCCAAAAAACTGAATGACCATACTCCTACAAATCCTCCTAACCCCTTACTCTACCTTGAATTCAAACTCCCAAGCTCATGAATCCATAGAGGATTGTGACAAAAGACAAAAATGAATACATCCTGCTCTTCTGTAAACTCCAAAAAAGAAGGAGTGTGAACTTGACAGAGATGCGGAATTCGTTTCACGCAAAGTGAGGAATAAACTCCCCACATTTGTGCAACCAGACATTGGATTCTATCGATAACATGAAACTCGTTGCAAAAGCAGTCTTATTCAGTGTGCGAAACGTCGGTCATCAGAGCCTTCAGTCGTTCCTGTGGAATCTCCCCAACACCATCAGCCACTTCGTAACTCTCAAAAAGAAATGTCCGAAGAAACAAGAAAAGAGAAGCAGTTCTGACAGCAGCGGGAAAAAGAAGAGAAAAAGAAGAGAAAGATCTCTACTTGAAGAACTTTTTGATCATCTTTTTACTGGTATCTCGAATAAGCTTTTTCTCTTTGCCTGAGCAAGAATGTTCATTAACGTATTGCTCTATTTGTTTGAGAAAAGCATTGAGTTCGGCCTTTGATGGCAAAGAATCAAAAAAACTAGGAACTCTTTCAAATAATATCTCTTCCAATTCTCCTTTGGATGGAACGTCTTTCAGAATCTCAGCTAAGAAAGATTTTGCAAGCTCTTTTAGTTTCTCTACTTCGATTTCTGGTTGCTGTTTTTCAGCTTCTTTTCTTGTTTGCTGTGGTGATGGTTGGGAAACGAAGACCTCATCATAAATGCGCTCTACAATCTGTTTTCCTTCTTCAAATTGTTGTGGAAGCTTTTCTTTGAGGTATTTTTTGACAGTTTGTCTGATTTTTTTCTCCGCAGAATTGACTCGTTCATAGAACAAAGACAAGTATTCTATTCGGAGTTGTTCGTCTTCAGCAACATGCCATATTTTTTGGATGCGAGTTTTGATTTGATTGATTTCACCAGGTTGAGTTGGGAAAGTAAAATCATCAACAAGGTGTTTCAATTCAGAGAATCGTTGTTCTTCAAGAGAAAGAATTCTCTTGATTTTCATTCGACCATAACCGGAAGAAGTCTTGGCTCCTATACCAATATGCCTCAAAGCCAATTCTAGGAGTGCATAAGCGGCATCAACCCATTCCTTGGGACCAGACAATGCAAACTCAAACTTCCCAACAACCGCAAGAAAAGGAATGGGGACGGGAGAATCCCAATCAGCAGGAGGTTCACTTGCTCCTTCTTGGTAATACTTCTGATGATGGACAGTAATCGTATCGAGAACAAGTCCATTTCCACCTGCTTGAGGGGGAATCCAGAGAGCATCATGGAACGTCACGAGACCTTGCCAATCAGTTGTACCAAAGAGAAGATGATGACTTTCTCCGCCAATTTGCTCCTCGACATCTCGCCGCCATTGGGGATCTCTGAGATAGCGGTGGGCAAATGTTGCTGCCAAACCTTTGAGCGCACTCCCTGGAATCATTGGAAGTCCCCAAGTGTGTTGAAGTCTCACATTATTTTCCCAAGAACTGCTTTCACCTAGACCAATGGCAAGTCGCCCTATGCTTTCGGCTTCAACAATCGATGTATTCTTTGAAGAGGAAAACAGAGCACTACGATTTTTCAAGAAATCGCAGTATCCAACTGGAAGACCAATGGAGCGAGCTTCTTTGAGATGCTGTTGTTTGCGTCCTGCTTTCTCATCATCGTCTTTGTCTGGAATATCAAAGTAGCGATCTAGCCATAAGCCAATGTTCGTATCTTCTTGTTTCTTTGTACTTTGGATAGCTTGCCGCAAACTAGGCATGAGCCAACTCCTTCAGATTAATCATTGTTTGATACAACTGCTGCATCGATTTTGAGAATCGATTGTACAAAACGTTTATACCATACCAATGTGGCGATCATCTCCCGAGAGAGTAGCATGTATATTGGCAAGTTGGCTGTTCGGGCTCTTTTTCGAAGACTTGAGAGATCTCGAACCTCTCGATCCACACGTTCCATTTGTTCCGCCAAAGAGCCGAGAAGTTTCTCTCCAGCCTCTCTCTTTTCTGAATTGGAGAGAGAACACATGAACTCTATTGCTTGTAATAGGCCTGCACTATGGAGCAGCGAAATGGTTTGGTAGACAACTGTCGCATAACGTTTTTGTTCTGGCTCAGGCAGATCTTTCACTTTTTCAACATCGCTAAATGCTTTGGCTGCTCGTTCTTGTTCTCTAGTCATCATACATCTCCTGTCATTGAAAGGGTACAAAGTCCTTGTCCAACTGTCGCATTGCCACCAAACTGGAGCGGTGTCTTCAGTAGGCTTTCAACTTTCTGAACGACATCGTGTACTTTGAGTTTGGTAACTTTCGGTGGAAAAAAAGTGACGAAAGAGAGCAGAACAGTTTCAGATGGTAGGCTCTCCTCACTCCACAATGCCCCCTGTTTGACAACTTTGGTTTCTTCTTCCAAACGGATTCTTGTACGGACTTCTGTTGCTTGTTCAAAGAGAAAGGACATGACATCATCATGGACGATACAAAGACGCTTGACGAGTTGACTTTCGCTCAAGATATGTTTTCCAAGAGCTTCGGCTATTTTTTCTACATCAGGATGCTTTCTTCTTGTGAAATCTAATTCCTCGAAGAAAACCTTTTCACCCAAAGCCAACATTGAGTCACAGGGAGTCAAGCAGTGTTGAATTTCGGGGATATTGATAGAAGGAAGTTTTCCGAGTCCCACAGCTTCCATATCACGACTTGCACGTTCCAACAGAAAGGGAGATGTCACATAAGCAAATGTTCCAGCCAAAGAGCGAACGGGCAAAAACAACACACGTGCATCACCAAAGCTCACAGAGCCACTGTGTAATTCACCTGCATCAGAAGGAGGACCAAACACCTTGACTGTCATATCTTTTTGCAGAATATCTTCAGCCGTATCGCGTAGAACGCCCTTGATACTAGAGCCAGGAAGAAAGGGAATGCCCGTTGATTTTTCACGGGCAATTGACAAGTCGATCGCGCCAACGGATTGACCTGTTCCAGCATGAAGAGAAGAGAGTGTGTGTAAAAAAAGTAATTTCGATTTCATAGGCTTGTACCTCAATTTGCAAAAAACATCAGGGTTTTTTGAAGTAGTGCATAAAGGCGATGAGGGGATCTTTTTCACCATTCAAAGGAAGAATCTCATGTGCTTCCTCCTCATTAAGATCAACGGAAATGAAGGTGTCTTTTTTGTCTTGCGTCATAACAGTCGAGTCCAATCTAGGCCGATTGCCAAGAATAAGCAGCATTGCTTTTGCAGCTTTTTTTTGGCCAACAGGACGCAGAATAAGCGGGGAAGCAAAACGCTCTTTGTCCTGTATGTTGAGTTCCACGTCGGTGATATGCTCATAATTTTGGAAGTGGAAAATAATGGGCATTCCAAATTGTCCTCGTGGCGCTTTGGTCACGTTTACAATGGGCGTTTGATGCTTGCTTGCTCCTTGAGGAGATTTGTGCAGATGATGGCGGATCACATCAGGTTCAGGCCAGCGGCTTCGTCCAGCAAATTTGTCAGGTTGAGGGTCGTTTCGTCCCAAGCCATTTCCTTGACGAAAACGCTTGAACTTGGAAGCGAGTTCTGACCATGCCTTTTCAGCTTCTTTTGTTGTTCTGGTTGCTATTTTGGCACCGGCACTAGGAGCCAATGATGGAACCCCCTCAGGTGGTTGTTTGTTGATGATGTAGTCATTCTTCAACCATAATTCAGGGTGCTCAATTGATTCATCTCTGCCCAGATCAACAGCACCAAAGCCTCGTCGAGTTCGACCGCCGATGCCACCGAATCGACGCCATGCCCACAAAGCAGATTTGGCTTCAACTTCATCATTTTTCTTGTATTCAGGATGAGTCGTATCAACATACAATTTGAGCGTAAATGAACCAGAGAGAGTATAAGCAGGCTTGGGATTGTTGTTATCTTCAGTTGGACGCAGTGGAAATGCAAAATAACTGAGAGCCTCTTTTCCTCTAAGTGCTCGATCACCTTCAAAAAAAGGCTCATCTTGGACAGAGATATTGCTGTCCACAGACAAAGAGAGCACACCACTATTACTTGGACCTCCCCACAGGCGTTCTTCAGCCTCTTTCATTTCCTCTACAGTATTGTAGCCTCCAGCGCGAGCAGCACGCCACCAAAAACGAAGCTGTCCCTTGATGCTTGCGCTCCGAATGGGATAGTCTTTGTCGATTTTCTTACTCTCTGCACCACCACCGAAAACAGGCGTCAAGAGACTTATTTTTGCAGTGATAGGCTCATTCATTTGAAGTTGAATAGGAGCAGGGGGCCTCTCTATTTTTCGAGTCATTTTGTTACCTCTTACACCAAATGATCAACGCCGAAAACAGCGAGACCATAACCATCGTTGCGAGCTTGTTCTGTATCACTAGTAGGCTTCCACCAATGTTCTTGCAGCCATGCAAGCCGTTCATTTTCAGAACCAGAAAGCTCGATGAAAAAGACAGAACCAGCAGGGACAAGGCGACGTGTCTTCTTTGGTTTCTTTTTTGCAAAATCCCACCCGCTAACAACTTCAGGGCGTGGAATAATTCCTGATTTCAAAGAGATGCTAACGTTTCCAGATGGCAGTAAAAGCTCTTTGGGCTTCCAGCCCTCTTCAAAAAAGGCTGGTGTCAACAAAAT
>JALTMC010000791.1:483-10672 GCA_027005175.1 Myxococcales bacterium | reverse complement strand
CGCATATTTGATGCTTTGTTTGTCCTTCCCTGCCTCTGTTCCCTCTAAAGCTTTCATTAACGCAGCTCGAACCTTCTCTTTTTGAAGTGCATTTCCCTTCAGATTCGCACGGAATAAAGCCAACATTACTTTTTGTTTCAAGTTTTGGTTTAACTCCAAATCACAATCTTCACTGTTGAGGTAGCCTGACAGATCTTTGTGCAGTCGGGTTTGTTCCAGCACAAATGTCTTTTGGAGCGGGTTCAGATGACGAAGGTAAGCTTGTAGAAGCTTTGAGATCTGGGCTTGCTGTAGAGCAGATAGTGAGAGAGTGGTGTGTTTCTTTAACCACAACTGAATACCCTCTTGCACCCATAGGACCCGCGTTCTGCGTAACTTCTTTTTGAGTTGAGGTGATGCTTTGGCCCACACCACTTCTTGGTATCGCAAAGGTATGTCTCTCAATGCTTTTTGGATGGAGCGGAGTAAGGTTTGTTGGCTCCATGGGTGCCTGAGTCGGATACGTCCTTGGATAATACCGTCACGATTGTTGTGTCGGATGAGAGGCCCTAAAGCAGGTTGGCCTTCGAGAAGTATGGCCAAAGAACTGATCTTGAGCCGGCTATCCGGGATTCTTGGGACTTGGTTGAGTATGGAGTGGAGTCTGCGCACAATCACACCATACGATTGCACAGGAGCCACACCGGGGAGTTGTGACAATCGATGGCCCACACGCTCCATCGATTTTAACAGGACAGGGTCCTGTAAGTCGCCTTGGTATCGGATGAAAAAGGGGACAGCCCCACCAAAGTGTTGAGCAGACATTCGATCGCCACGAGCAAGTAGACCGTGAAGAGGAAAGGTGTAGCTGAGAGAGGAGATACCGAGAGGTAGCCAGCGCAGACCAACACCGAGAACTAGGATGAGTAGGATTCCGATCCCTTTGGTGAGTGAAGACCAAACGATGGGGGCTTGGGTTGTGGTGCTTGTTTCATTCCGAGGAGGAGAGACGAATCGAACCATCGCGAGAATGGCCAGCAAGGTGAATGCGGTGGTCCATCCCCAGCGTTGGAACAAGGGCCAGGGATGAAATGCCAGAACCACGCTCCACACCAGCAACATGACTGTACCTATCCAAAGCCATGGTGAGGAGGTCTTGCCTTCTTTGGGGTTTGGGAAGTGCATGGCCCAAAGCCCTACAACCCACCAGATCCAGAGAGGTATCAGATGGACGCTCCCGTGCAGACCTCCATGCCAACCCATATGACTGGCTAGCCCTAGAAAAAGAGCGATGATGCTCACCCCAACAAACCACCCTTTGCGCCTCCATCCTGGGATAAAGAAAAAGAACATCAACAACGTCCACAACAAGAATAACCCTACGAGAGTGGGAGCCTGTGAACGCATTCGCTTCTCGATCAGCGGAGCGACAAAGGGGCCTCCCACCACGCCCCATGTTGCCTTAAACCCTTTGGGATGAATCTTTTTGATAAGTCCCAACGCCCGACGTACAGTTGCCTCTTGCTTCCTCTTTTTATGTGGGCGTAGGAAAGCAATGATGAATGTGGCTCGACCATTGCTGGACACAAGGCTCCCACGCAACAGTGGATCATGAAGTGCTATCCTTCGTAGTTTTTTTTGCTGAGCAACACCAAACTTGTTGAGCTTGCGAGGGAATAGCGGTCGTACCACCATCGCGTCGCCTTTCTTACTGATCGACGGACTATTCGCCAGACTGATCACACTCTGAATACCCGGCATCGCGACCAGTTGTTTGGTTACCTGACGAATACTTTGAACGATAGGAAGAGTAAATACATCCTGCCCTTCGGGAGCCTCAAGAACAAACAACAACCCGCGAGAAAATCCAAAATCATGGCTGAGCTTCTGAAACTCACCCCATGTCTTTTTGAAGTGACCCGGTAGATAGCGATTGATATTGGACTCACGCTTCCAACCGTGAACTTGAAATAATCCCGCAACGCTCAAAAATAACAGGGCCCAAAAAACCAAACGAAACCACCATTTCTGGGAGTTTGTTAATGGGGTTGAGGAAGGCTTTGCTTGCTGTGTCATCAGAAAAAAACCTCTTATGTTGTGGGCGTGGGTTATGGGCGTGGAAACCCCTTCAGAATCCACAGCGAGAGCGATGGGCGATTGCGCAGGCAGCCCCGTAGGGGTGAAACCGTAGGCTGAATCAAGCGGGTTCGGTGGGGGTCGTTGACTCTCTTCTCCTTCAACGAGCGTGTTCGCTTCGGCTCACCTGTGACTCTCAAATTGGCAGCATAGTCGGATATGACACAACGTCAAGGTATGTTTTCCGGCGAACCTTCAGACCGCCTCCTCCTACAATCCCTACAATCAGCTCACCATCACCATCAACTCCTCCTACAATCAGCTCACCACCACCACCAACACAGTCTCTTTTGTCTGTTGAATATGAACTTTTTGTTTCTTTTTTTTATCTGTCGAGTGAATTTTAGAGGGATTTGTTTCGTCTGAGGAGACGTTTCTTTAAAGGAACTGTACGATTTGATCATTCTGTCCGTATAGGTTGTGTTGATACACTGAAATTATCACAAAATACAGGGCTCCAGCTCTCCGAGCCTCTCTTTGAGCCTCCTCCACAAAGCCAAGTGTTTTCTGAGTGTTGGTCCCTGCTCCTCTGTGATTTTTTCTGTTTCTCTTGTAATATCCGCCTGTTTGTACTATGATGTCTACCCATTCTCGGGAATCAGACGTAACGTATGAAGAGTGCAAATTGGATATCCACAGACTCAACCCATGGCATGCGGGACAGAACTTCTGTTGTTTGATAGAGCTTGTTTGATAGAAAAGGTGTTGAATGGTTTGGAATAAAGAAGAAGGTCTTCTTCGAGCAGAGCATACTGTTCCCAGTTGGCAAGAGGAACTCACTCTGCCCGGTAACTCACAAGCGTTGTTGGAAGAGGCCTTTGATACCCTCGTTTATCTTGATGAGAAATTGCTCCAATTGGAGTATGCGTTTGACAACAAAGAACTTATCCGTCGTGTATTCGGGAGTTTGGTTCGTTTGTATGGTTTGTTTTGGACACTGCAATCTCGTCGAGAGTTTCGTATGGTTGCACAAGCCAAAGCCCTTTGGAGCTATATTCACCACGGTGCCCTTTCTGTCGAACGTGAGCATTTGCACCATATGTTTGGTCTGACTCGCTCCTTGGAAGGTCATCTGATGAAGCTCTCACAAAGGCTGGATACCGGTCTCACGTATCAGAAACAAGATGCCCCTGCTTCTCCAACCCAATATGCGCGAGGTCAACAACAACCTCGTCGGATTCCCACGTTGGAGCGACAGGGTCTGGAAGAGCGCCGACGTGAGCGTGACTCTCAATGGTCGATGGGTATGCAAGAGCGTCTTGCTATGATCGAGATGATGGCTGTGGAGCGGATTATTCTGGAGCGAGACTCTGGTGAGCACTTCGTACCTGATGACCTCTTAGGCTCTCTTTCCGGTGGCAAAGCTTCTGGTCGCTTGCCCACGGATATGTCCTCCTTGTACACCACCATGCGTGAGCTTGGACAACAGATGCAGGAGTTGCGAGAACAACTGGGTACACAAGTTTCTTCCGTTGTTAAGCAATCCTTGTCTTCTATGGGCTCTCTGTATCGCTTCCTTAAGAAAGGGCTTCGCACTCTCTACTCTCAATCGGACGAAAAGGTCGGATTGCACGGTCTTATCTTCTCAAGTCGTGAACAGTGTCTGTTACTTCCCACCAGCTCCTGGCTGGATATTGTCCCTTGTGAGAGTTCTCAGTTTTCTCCGGTCGGTAGTCAGTTGTTCTTCTCTTGGAGTCAACAAACCCAACAACTACCCGTTCGCTCTCTGGACCACTTATCAGAGCGTTGGACCACCACACTCAGCAATGATGACTTGCCTGCCGTTGGCCCTTCATGGCTGCGTGATACTTTGGAAATGAAAATTCCCGAAGCTGAGCTGCCCTTCTCCTGTGTCGAGCGTTCGGAGAATCATGAGAATCATAAGGACTCTCTCTCTCAAGAATTTTGCGTGATTGTACGCGGCACACACGGTCTCTACGCTCTGCGTGTCAACTCCATTATTGGCGAGATGATGATCGCCTTGCTGGAGACTCCAGACAACAACAATGACAAAGATGACTCTTGCTCTCCCATTCAGGCTGTTGGCCTGCTTCCCGATGCTCGTATCGTTCGTGTCCTCAACCCCAAATCTCTGGACCAAAATATCGGCCTCACTCCTTCGCTTGGAACGTGCTGAACACATATGATGATGGTTCTCTGTTTCTGTCGTTGAACTACTTATCTTTGCAACATCGAAATCCGATGGATTCGATTGCTGTGGTGGGGCCGTAGCGTAGGTCGAGGGAGAGGAGACCTGTTTGGGCTGCGTCGAGGTAGCTGCCGCCTCTGGCTGCGGCTGCGGGAAGACCACTCGTTGGGGCGAGAGGTGTTGTGGTGGAGGCAAGGGCTCGACCGTTCACATTCCAGGTGGCATCTTTTCCATCCATCGAAGCTGTGCCCCAAGGTTGAAGTATCATACGGGTTAACCACTTGGTTGGGTCTGTCTCCACAGGGGCTCCTGTGACATACCACTCATCAACCCACTCTGCGAGATTTCCGACCCCATCGAAGACACCCGATGTGGAGATGCATTGACTGCGACTCCCTGTATTGCTTGACGTGGAGGCTTGTGTGTTACATTCATCGGAGCCTGGTGGATTCGCACCAGCCGGAGTTCCACCAACACCTAGCAACCACTCTTGGCGACGGCACAAGCGCTTTCCTGCATTGCGACAAGCACGTGCGGCCTGAAGCCATGTGATCTTGCTTTGTGGTGCGCCTTGTTTGGATATCGCTTTTGCTGTGGTTCGACTGCCATCTGCAACTCCCAACAAGTTTGGATCGTCCAGGCTCGCCTCGTACTTATCGATACAGAAGTTGCCCATCGCAACCATCTCTTTGGGACACTTTCCCGCCTGTTGGAGTTGTTGCTTGAGTGCATCGATTTGCTTTTGCAATGCTTCCACCTGGGCTTTTACGATATCCACCTGAGCTTTTATGATGGTTTCCACCAGAGGTTTTACATCCGACGCTTGTACGGAGGCTGTCGCTCCTTGGGGACCGGAAGGGCCACGGTCTCCTTTCGCACCAGGGGGACCTTGAGGGCCTTCGGGACCAGCGGGGCCACGAACTCCTTTTTCTCCCTGAACTCCGGGTTTTCCGGGAATCCCACAACTACTGAGGAGCAGGAGTAGGGCTGCGATCATAAAAGTGCGGAACACGAACCATTGTTGCATGGTCAGCCTCGTTGGGATAGAGGGAAAGTTGACGAACTGTGGGAGCTACCTTGCGAGGTTGAGTGAGGACTAAATAGGTTCCAATGACCCCCAAGGTTAGCCCCAACCCTAACCCGCTCCAGCCCAAGCCGTGCAGCAGGATAATATGACTCCGTATCGCTTCGGATCTCGTGATGTCGTTTGTGGCCTTCCAGCGCTCCAGTTCACTGTTCGCAGAAAGAAATGTCAAAGGTGAAGTGACAAGCAAGCCACTTCCTAACACAATAAGAACTGCCCCAGCAACAACTCGCCCACTGCTGGCTTTGAGCTGCATCACAATCTCAAAGGGACGTTGGTTGGCTGCCTGCGCTTTGCCCACATGCCTCGCGCAATCGATGGCCTCCAGATAATACTGAAAGTGACGTGCTCGCTGGCGAATACGAACTCCTATCCGGGCCTCAAACTTGTTCGGAGCGCTCTGTCGAAGCGGGATACTTGTATAAGGGCCGCTGGTGCTGAGTCGGTAGTACAAGGTGGTTTGCCGAAGCTTGAGGTTTTCTGTAATCGTGGCTTGAAACAGTCCCGACGTTCGGAACTGTTGAAGGCTAAGCGGCTGATGTGAAATCGCAGGTGGAGTCTGATCCTGATGAAGTACCTTTCGACGGGTGGCTCGGTAGAGTCGAGTCATGGTTGGGGGAAGGGTTGGTGGTGGTTGATCTCGACAGGGATCCAACTCCACCATGCGAACCAATGCCTTCTCTGCATCAGGTCGTTGGTTGATCGCAAGATAAGCTGCCGCCAGATAGCCATAGACCTGGGACTTTTGAGAGTCTGGGATACCTTTGCGGGCAAGCCTTTTGATTCCCTGGCGAATACACTGAATATGAATCGCATCCTTGCATATTTTTTCGTACTGGGACCAGGGCATGAAGGGAGTGGCAGCGTGACCCTGTGAGGCCAGAAGAAGGAGTAAGCTGCCCAGTCCAACATGGACGATGGTTTCCTTATACTTTTGTCTCACAGCTCTTTCCCTTCTTCACGGATCTGTCCTGTCATTGGGACAAATCGAACGGAGAATACAGTGTGGGATTCAAACCCTTGTGCTGTCCGCTCAATGATCTTAAGGGACTGAAGATCGCCTTCTCCCACGGGTACAACCATGCGCCCTCCGAGCTTGAGTTGTGCAAGGAGAGCCTTTGGAATATGGGGTGGCGCTGCGGTCACGACAATGGCGTCAAAGGGTTGCTCTTCTGGCCAGCCCAAGCTGCCATCGCCGCTTCGAACCGTGATATTCTCATAATGGAGGAGCTGGAGTATCTTTTTGGCAGACTCCGCAAGATCCGGAAGAATCTCAATGCTGTACACTTGGCCTGCGAGGCGAGATAGGACCGCAGCACTGTATCCTGAGCCTGTACCGATCTCCAAAACTTTAGACTCCGTATGCAACCTCGCAGCCTGAGCCATAAAGGCAACCATATAGGGCTGAGAAATGGTTTGTCCACATCCGATAGGCAAAGGGCGATCTTCATAGGCTACCTCTTGCAGTGAATCGGGCACAAATCGATAACGTGGAACCTCCTCCATGACCCTCAGTACATCCGGATCTTTTATGTCGCGGTTTTGTAGAGTCTGACGAACCATCTCTTGGGGTGTCTTTCTGGTCAACACAATTACTCTCGCCTCTGCTTCAAAAACCTTTGCTGCTGTCGAAGCTTACCCACCACATGATAAACAAAACACAACCACTTCGCTTGAGACATATCACAAGAAGCTCTTGATTTCTATATTTTTGGCGGTATGCTTGATCCATATTTCGTGCTTGGTATAGGAAACTCATTGGATAGGAGTAATAGGATGATGCTTGATGTACGTGCAAGGCGACGACAGTCAGGGCAGGCCAGTATTTGGGCAGCAGGAGTCTTGTTGGTCATTGCTGCGTACCTGATTCTTACATTTTTACCACCCTGGTACAAAAGCTGGAAGGCCAAAAACTTGATGGGAGAGGCCGTTGCCGGAGTTACCACCGACGGACTGAGTGAAGAAGCTCTCAAAACGACCATTGTTGGTCGGCTCAATAAGATCGGGGTGGATATCGCAGAAAGCGATGTCGAACTCGAAATCAATAAAGAGACTCGCTTCATCAAGGTCAATGTTGATTGGAAAGCCCGTGTCAAATACCCCTTCACCAAAAAGTATACAACCATCAACTTCTATCTCAAAGTTAGACGAAAATCGGGTTGAACGATAAGACACCCTCTTCGCGATGGCTCTCATGCTCTTGTACAAAGATAGTTGACCCATGCCACGATCTCTGTCGAAATATTTCTTTTTGGGTCTTTGGTTTTGCTCAAGCTCCTTTGTCTGGGCGTCTCCCCGTCCTGCTCATCTCGATTCCTTTCACACCACCGCTCCACAACGCTCTTTTTCTTCCATGGAAGCTACTGTCTTTCGAAGTTTTCGGGGCTGGTATCGAAGTCACTCCTCTCTCACTGCCCCTCTCTTTGACTATGGACTACGGGAAGCGGCTTGGCGTTTGGCCGACCGACTGGCGCACCGACAGATTCGTTCACTTCCTCATCGTTGGGTCATTCCTGCGCTATGGCTCAGTGGGCGAAGTGACCATCAAATACGTATCTTTGCTATGGCCTTTCGCACCCCCCAAGAGCTGACACGATCTCTTCAACGCGCTCTTGCTTCACGTTTGGCTGGACAGCGGCCCAACTTCTTTGGACTGGCTGTTGTTTCGCATCGGGTTAACGTCTGTCTTATGATCCTGGCTCGTCGAGGTGTCATCCTACGGCCCATCGCTCGTTTGTGGCGTGTGGGAGACATTGCTCGTGTGGAAGGGCGACTTCTTCCTGGCTTCAAGCATCCCAAGCTGGTTCTTGGAACCCCACATGGAAAGGTGATTCGTCCCAAAGTTCAACTCGATGCCAAAGGTTACTTTTCTGCCTCCTGGCGTGTGCGCTGGGGTGGCAAAACTCAGGTCCAAATCATGGTGGAAGACGACAAAGGACCCTGGATCTCCGCACAATGGGACCTCTGGTCCTGGGCACACAAGCAAAAACAAAGAACAGTGTGGCGCAGACTGTGGGTATACTACCTCAAACAACTTTCTTACAACACTACAACCCCATCACGAACTCGTCAACGCTGGAACTCACGTACAGCCGCTCACCGTTTATGGCAGATCGTAAACCAACAACGCCAACTGCGAAAGCTACCACAACTTCGAAGACATCCTACATTGGATGCTCTTGCTCAGGCCCATGCTAACGACATGGTGCGCGAACAGTTCTTTGCCCACACCTCCCCCCAACAAGGCTCATTTACGGAGCGATTTCAGACGTTGGGGTGGCGTGTTCGTGCAGCACACGAAAATATTGTTGTTGCCTTCTCTCCCAAAGAGGCCTACCAATACTGGTACCAAAGTCCATCCCATCGCTCCAACCTCATCGCAAAACGACTCAAACTCACCGGTGTCGGTGCTGCCATCGATTCCACCGGAGCTATCTTCTTTGTTCAGGTCTATGTCCGGAAATAGAGCTTGAGGGGGTTGGGGAGTTTCAAGTACGGAAAGGGTTGAAGTCTGCCGAAGAGGGTTTGTCAGGAGTGTACGCAGAAAGTCCAAGGCGCAAGATGAGGCGGTCGAGTACAGAGCTACTGCTGCAAAACTTTAAGGATATAACGATGACCATCATCGAAGGGGAGAGTGGCTTCAGGCAGGTTCATATCACCCCCCTATCGACATAATAGCAACGCATCCTGGAGTTGTTAGGCTGGTCAGGAAAGACTGCTTATGAAGTTTTTCCTGCGGTTGAACTCCGCTCTTCCCCGGCAGTGCTTGAATTCACTGGATCACTGGAGGACATCATAGAATGAACGAAATTATTAGGAGGGTGATGGACGGAGAATTGAGCCCCGATGCCATCGTAAGGATTCTTTTTCATGATTGAATTAAATTCGTTCTTCCGTCAAGTAAGACAGGAGTTGCTTGATAATCGTAATCTTTCATCTGAGGTATGTCGACGCTACAAAGAATTATCTTTGGAAAATCAATCGATATTCAAGGAGCTCTTTCTTTTGTTAGGTTGCGAAGTTTCTGAAACTGCTACTTTTGATAGACCACTTTATGTGAGAAAGGAAGTTCGCTTAGAGTGTATGTCTCTATTTTTTCTGAAAATGTTTGTTGATACAGATGATCCTAAGTGGTCGAGTGAGTATTTGCAGCTCTTTATCAGGAGAGTTCTTGAAATCCCTGGTGCAACTTCGATTGAGATATTAGAATCATTATTCGATTTTTATCGTGAATTCAAATGCTCTTTGACAGAGGTCATGGCCAACTTTATCCTGGATATCATAAAATGTTGTTTTTGGATCTCCAAACACAATTTGGGAAAAGTTACATCTTTTACTAGTAGCAACCTAGCTCAGCAGAAACTACTACCTGTACAGGCTTTACTGTTAGTATATACACTACCTGAAGAAAGTCTCGATAGTGAGATCGTAGTAAATATTCTGCAGAGTTTGGCAGGTTCAATTTATCTCAAAGTTGCTTTACAAGAACTACAGGAAACGATCATCGCAAAAAATATACTTATCCCACTCTATGATAATGGTAAGGAACCATTATCTTGAGGTTCTATGAGTTCCGATCTTACCGATTGTTTTTCTTATTTTATTTGATAGACACGATGATTAAAAACTGCATAGCTTTCATGGTTGTTTGTATTTTTCTTTTACTCTGTATTGGGTGTGCAGGTTCTGTAGACCATGAGCATTTAGGTGAATTAGATTCTTGGAAACAAGGAGCCAGGGATGCTCAAGCTACCAAGGAACACAAACTTCTGGAACAGGAAGAATATCTGGAAATATCATCTTGGGTAGATTCTCGCTTAGTTTGTACCCAAGGCCAACAG